>JAQVKV010000038.1 GCA_028694545.1 Zavarzinia sp.
CGATCCCGCTCGAAACCTTCATGAACGCCTGTGACGACTTCGGCAACCCGGCCGTCGTGGTCGAACCGACTGGCGCGACGAACGCCGTGGCGACGGCCTGACGGAAACGGAGGACGCCATCATGAAAATGGAAACCATCCTGCCCCTGTCCCACACCATCGACCGGGTCACCCGGGGCGTCTACAGCGGCGAAATTCCCTTCGCGGGCTATGTTCCTGCGCCGGCCCTGATCCCCGATCCGGCCCATCGCACGTCGCAGCTCCTGTTCCTGTCCTTCGTGACCGCGCGCAGCCCCGACACCGGCAAGACGGCCATCTTCCGCCCCCGCGCCATGATGTTGATCGACCGCAGGGGCAAGCTGAACGCCTATCGCGACTACAGGGCGGCCGGCGATCAGTTCCCCTCGGTTTCCTGGTCGACGCCTCTGGCGCTGTGGCCCCACAAGGGGGCGGAGACCCTGTCGGTGAAGGATTATATGGCAACCCGCAAGGTGCTCTTCGATCGTTATGAGGCGGAATTGGCGGCGTTCCCGGGCAAGCGTGCCCTGAGTGCCGATTTCGTGCGAGACTATCGACTGGTCACGCATCCGATCGTGCTGCCCTTCCTGAAGGAGCTGGCGCCGCATTTCGTGACGGCGCTGATGACGGAAAACCCGGCGTGAACGCCGACCGACGAAACGAGGGGTTGAAATAATGGAATGGTATGTGATGACGCCCACCGGGCGTCAGGGGCCGATCGATGAGGTCGGTCTCGGCGCGCTGGTCGAAGCCGGCGATCTCAAGCCCGACACCATGGTCTGGAACGAGACGATGGAGGACTGGAGACAAGCGAGCGCGGTCGAGCAACTCGTCGCCGCCTTTCCGGCCCTGAAGGCCCGCAAGGCACCACCACCACTCCCCCCGCCCGTGCCTCCCGAGCCGCCGAAGGTCACCAAGGCAGCGCCGAGCGGCGGCTTCGGCGCGTCGGCCGCGAGCTCGTCTGCCGGTGCGAACAACGTTATCGGTCAATGGTTCATGAAGGCGGCGCTCCTGCTCGGCAATCTTTCGCCAGAGGAGCGGGTGGCAGAAACGGAAGTCCAGCGCGTCCGGCTCGAAGCCTGCGGCGCCTGCATGGTCGTCGCCCTCATCACGGCCGTCTCGAGCGTGGTCAACACTCTGGTTTCCATGGGCCAGCAAACCAACGCCGGCACCTGGATCGGGCTTCTGATATCCATCGTCATCATCGGGCTCTGCTATATGGGCGGAAAGAACGTGATGAAGGGCCATTACGGCCTTGGCAACGTGATGATGATCATCGTCATCGTGTTCGGCGCGCTCGGCCTGCTCGGGACTCTGGTGGCTCTGGCGGTGGCGCCGGGGGCCGCGCTTGTCGGCCTCCTGTTCATTTCCGCCTCCATCGCGAGCGCCGTGATGGGCGTTCTGCGCATGTCCCAGCTCAAGCGCGTGGGACAATGAACGTGCCGTCGTGATCACCCCACCGCCGGCGGTGATCACGGCAGAGCCTCCGGTATTGAAAACGTCCCTCGATCGGGGCGGGGCGCCCGGCGCCCTGGCTCGATCGTCCGGGTCGGGTTGGACCTGGCGATCCGGATTTAGCGAGACTGTTCCGGAACCGTAACCAGACCGTCAACTGCGCTTGGCACTCTGCCCCCCACGTTTCGTCTATGTCTCTGGGGGTGGAGTTCAAATGACCTATACGCTGCAGATCCTGCATGCTTCGGACCTGGAAGCCGGCCTCGCCGCGCTCGAACGCGCGCCGAATTTCGCCGCCATCATCGATTGGCTCGAGGACACCTATACGAACTCCATCACGCTGTCGGGCGGTGACAACGTGCTGCCCAGCCCGTTCTTCAATGCCGGCGCGGATTCGTCCCTGCGCGCAACGCTGAACGCGGTCATGAACGAATTCTACGGCTTGCCGGCCGATGTCGATGGTGACGGCGACGCGGATGCCTACGCCGACTTGCGCGAGGGTCTGGGCCGTATCGACATCGCCATGATGAATATCATCGGATTCCAGGCATCGGCGCTTGGCAATCACGAATATGATCAGGGCACCGGCGTGCTCGCCGAACTGATCAAGGCCGACTATCGCGGGGGCGAACTGGCCGACGATCGCTGGATGGGCGCGCTGTTCCCCTATCTCTCGGCGAACTACGATTTCTCGGACGACCCGAACCTCGCGGGCCTCTATACCGACCAGATCCTGCCGGCCGAGGATTTCGCCAGCACCCCGGAAGCCTCACTTGCCGGCGACGTGACACCGCAGATCGCACCGGCCACCATCATCGAGGAAAATGGCGAGAAGATCGGCGTCATCGGCGCCACCACCCAGATCCTGAACGCGATCTCGTCGCCCGGCGCCACCGAGGTGATCGGCCCGGACGAGAACGATATGGCGGCGCTGGCCGCGATTCTGCAGCCCTATGTCGACGACCTGACCGCGCAGGGCGTGAACAAGATTGTCCTGCTGTCGCACCTGCAGGACATCAATCTCGAGAAGGCGCTGGCGCCGCTGCTGTCGGGCGTCGACGTCATCGTCGCCGCCGGTTCGCACACGCTCTCGGCCGACGATGGCGACCGGCTCGCCGCGGGTGATGCGGCGCAGGACGAATATCCCTATATGACGGCGGGCGCGGACGGCAATCCGGTCGCCATCGTCTCGACCTCGAACGAATATTCCTACGTCGGCCGCCTTGTCGTTACCTTCGACGACAATGGGGTGATCATCCCGGAGAGCATCGACGAGGATGTCTCGGGCGCCTATGTCGCCGACCAGCAGACGGTCGAGAGTCTTTGGGGCGACCTTGACGCCGCCTTCGCCGACGGTACCAAGGGCGATCTCGTCAGCACCCTGACCGAAGCGGTGGGTGAGCTGATCAACGCCAAGGACGGTCTGGTCTACGGCCAGACGGACGTCTATCTCGAAGGCCGCCGCGAGGCGGTCCGCACGGAAGAGACCAATCTCGGCAACCTGACGGCCGATGCCAATCTGGCCGCCGCGCAGGCGATCGACGAAACCGTTCAGGTCTCGCTGAAGAACGGCGGCGGCATCCGCGCCCCGATCGGCGAGATCCTGGCGGTCGGCACCGACGATCCCGACTATCTGCCGCCGTCGGCCAATCCGAGCGCTGGCAAGGAAGAGGGCGACATCAGCCAGCTCGACCTCGAGAACTCGCTGCGCTTCAACAATTCCCTGTCCATCGTCACGGTGACGGCCGAAGGCCTGCTGCAGATCCTGGAACACGCGGTTTCGGCGGTCGCCGACGGCGCCACCCCAGGCAGCTTCCCCCAGGTTGCCGGCATCCATTTCTCCTATGATCCGGAGGCCCCTGTCGGCTCCCGCATCCAGTCGGCCGCGCTGATCGACGCCGATGGCGTTCCGACCGAACTTCTCGTCCAGAACGGGGCACTGGTGGTTGATCCGGCGCAGGAAATCCGCATGGTCACCCTCAGTTATCTGGTCGACGGCGGCGACAGCTATCCGTTCCAGGAACTGATCACCGACCGTGTGGACATGCCGGCCAGCATGGCCGAACAGGCAGCTTTCGCTGACTACCTGGAGCAGAACTACAGCGACACCCCCTACGACATGGCCGACACGTCGGAGGGGCTCGATGCCCGCATCCAGAACCTCTCCGAGCGTTCCGACACGGTCGACGCGCCGATCGGCACCCAGGAAATCGGCGCCACGCTGCTCGGCGTCGCCGACAGTGGTTCGGGCGAGGCGGGCTCGGAAGTCTCGGCCTATGACGTCGCGACCATGCGCCTTTTTGTCACCAATGGCGCCGAACAGCGGATCGACGTTTTCGACCTGAGCGATCCGCAGAGCCCGACCAGGATCGGCGAGATGGATCTCTCCCACCTCACGGATTTCGGTGGCGTCACTTCCGTCGCCACGAAGAACGGTCTGGTCGCCGTGGCCGTCCCGAACAGCGACGGCACCGCCAACGGTCAGATCGCGCTTTACGATACCGCCGGCAACTTCCTCGCCAGCTTCGAGGCGGGCGCCCTGCCGGACATGGTGACCTTCTCGCCGGACGGCACGAAGATCCTGTCGGCCAACGAGGGCGAGCCGGTCGACGAGGGGGATCCGAAGGGTTCGGTCACGGTCGTCGACATCAGCGCGGGTGTCGACCACGCGGTGGTCACCCAGGTCGGTTTCACCGCCTTCGACGGCATGGAAGACGCGCTCCGCGCCGACGGCGTGCGTATCTTCGAAGGCAAGACCTTCTCCGACGATGTCGAGCCCGAGTACATCACGGTCTCGGCCGACGGCAAGACCGCCTTCGTCACCCTGCAGGAAGCGAATTCGGTCGCGGTTCTCGACCTGACGACGAACACGATCACCGACATCCTGCCGCTCGGCACCATCGACCACAGCATCGATGGCTCGGGTTTCGATGCTTCCGACCGTGACGACGCGATCAACATCGCCACCCATCCGGTGCTGGGCATGTTCATGCCGGACGCCATCGCCA
Organism: Zavarzinia sp.; assembly: GCA_028694545.1. Classification (GTDB taxonomy): domain Bacteria; phylum Pseudomonadota; class Alphaproteobacteria; order Zavarziniales; family Zavarziniaceae; genus Zavarzinia. The sequence goes on from JAQVKV010000038.1 coordinate 4,481, forward strand.
ACTACACGGTGGCCGGCCAGACGTATTTCGTCACCGCCAACGAGGGCGACGACCGGGGCGAGAACGAACGCGTGAAGGATCTGGAGCTCGATCCGACCGCCTTCCCGGACGCCGACGAACTGCAGGCGAACGACGACATCGGCCGCCTGAATGTCTCGTCCATCGACGGCGACACGGATGGCGACGGTGATTATGACGCGCTCTATTCCTACGGCACCCGGTCGTTCTCGATCTTCGACGCCGAAGGCAACCTGGTCTTCGACAGCGGCGACCAGTTCGAGAAGATCATCGCCGAAATCCACCCGCAGCTCTTCAACGCGGATGACGGCGAGTTCGATGGCCGTTCGGACAACAAGGGGCCGGAACCGGAAGGCGTCACCATCGCCACCATTGATGGCCAGATCTATGCCTTCATCGGCCTGGAACGCGACAGCGGCATCATGATCTACAATGTGACGACGCCGTCGGATGCGACCTTCGTCACCTATATCGACGGCCTGTCGCTCGATCAGGTCTCGCCCGAGACCCTTCAGATCGTCTCGGCCGAGGACAGCCCGACCCACAAGCCGCTGCTGATCACCGCCAACGAGATCAGCGGCACCACCGCGATCTACGAACTCGACGGCGACGGCATTTCGGACCATGTGGCCACCGGCGACACCGGCGACAACGTCCTCGCCGGCTCGGTCGGCATCGACGATTACGATGGCGGTGCCGGCGACGACATCGTGACCGGCGGTACCCGTGACGACATGCTGGCCGGCGGCGCGGACGACGACTTCGTGTTCGGCGACGCCGGCTGGGATGTCGCGAGCTTCGCGGCCGCCTTCGCCGACGTCACCATCATCCGCATGTCGGCCAGCGACGTTGCCCTGTACAACCGCCTGCTTTCGGCGCGTGACGTGGCGCTCGACCCGGCCGAGGCGGCCTTCAAGGTCGTCGGCCCCGACGGGGTGGATGTGGTGCAGGCCGAGGAACTGCGCTTTGCCGACGCCATTGTGCGGGTCGTCAACGGTGGCCTGATTCTCGATGCCGGTGATGACGACGTCGTCGGTGGCACCAAGTCGGATGCCATCGCGGGCGGCGCCGGGGACGACACGCTGGATGGCGGTCTTGGCGATGACCTGCTGGTCGGCAATGCCGGCGACGACAACCTTCTTGGTGGCGCCGGCAACGACGTGCTGGTCGCCGACCAGGGCAATGACAACCTGCTGGGTGGTTCGGGCGACGATATCCTGGCGGCAATCGGCAGCGACGGTGGCTCGATCGCCATGCTCGGCGGCTCGGGCGACGACACCTTCGCCTTCCTTGCGGCCGGCGACGACATGGGCCTCGATGTCGAGGCCATCATCGCCGACTTCGTCGATGGCGACGTGGTGAACCTCGGCGGCCTGCGCACCGCCGACGGTACGGCATTGACGGTGGCTGACGTGCTCGCCGCAACCAGCGATGTCGCGGGCGACGCCGTGATCGATCTTTCGGCCTTCACCACCGAGGGCGGCCACGAGGTGGCTGGCAGCATCACGCTGGCCGGCGTCGCGGTAGGCACGCTCTCCGCGGCCCACTTCGACTTCTCCGAAGTGGTGGTGCCGGAAGGCATGCCGGTCGAGGACCTGATCGATCCGGTGGCGATGGCCGCCTGAGACGGGTCGGGGCCGGGGGCGTGACCATCGCCCCCGGCCGCTTCGTCACGCAAATGTCACGACACGGCAAACCAGCTGTAACGGGCAACTCTTATCAGGTGTAGCGCTCAGCCAGACTCCAGGACAACCAAGCTCCGGACGGACGGGCACGGTAACAAGGGTAATATCATGAACGCTTTCGTCACGATCGAGAACGACGACACCCTGTTCTTCGGCCGGCCGCACCAGGCGGCTGTCGTGACGGCGCGCATGAAGCGGGATCAGCGACGCAGGGAAGGATCGCGCGGCAAGGCGGGTGCGGGTGTTGGTCTTGCCTCGCTCGCCGTGCTGCTCGGCGCTTGCGGTACCGGGGGCGACGGCGCGGGCGGCGTCGCGCCGGGTCCGGTCACTGGCCGGGTCGTGAAGGATTACGTCGCGGGCACCGAGGTCTTCGACGATGCCAACGGCAATGGTGTCCGGGACGCGGGTGAACAAGGCGCGACCACCGGCGCCGACGGCAGTTTCACGGTCTCCGATTTCTCCGGCATCCTGTCGGCGACCGGCGGCGTCGATACCGGCAGTGGCGTTTCGCTGGACGGCGTGCTGCTGCAGGCCCCCGCCGGGGCGACCGTCATCACGCCGTTGACCACCCTGATGGTGGCCGGCGCCTCGCAGGCCGACGTGCTTGCCGCCTTCGGCCTTGCCGCCGGTCTCGACCTTGCAACCTACGACGCCCAAGCCGGCTTCACCGCCGGTGATGCCGATGCCGCCGCGGTGCTGGCCGCGGGCCAGACGGCCATGATTTCCATCCGTGCCATCGCGGCGCTGACCGGCGACAGTTTCATCGATTCCGCCGCCCGGCTCGCCGGCGCCATGACCGGCGGCGCGCTGGATCTTACGGACACATCGGTGGTCCAGGGGCTGCTGACCGGCCTCGACGCGACGCTCGCGAGCCGGGCCGCTGATCTCATCGCCGGCGTCAACAGCGCTGTGATGGACCAGACGGGCGCTCCGCTCGGCAGCGGGATGCAGGCGGCCTCGTTGCTGGGCCAGACGCTGCTGCTCGCCGATCTCGAGCGCTTTGCCGCCCATCCGACCGACGAACTCTGGTCCCAGCTGCAGGCACGCTATGACGACGCCAGCCTCGGCACGCTGCTCGCCGGGGCGACCGACGCGCTTCCCGGCGCGGCTGGAAGCGAAGTCGTCACCGGTACGGATTTCGTCGACGTGACGGCCGGCCAGCCGGTGACCTTCGACGCAGCCGATCTTCTCGACAACGACGTCAGCCTCGATGGTGACGCCCTGACCCTGACCGGCGTTTCGGTCGATCCGACCCGTGCCGGTGAAGTCACGGTCGTCTTCGACGCGGCAACGGGTGCGGTTACCGTGACCCCGGGCGCCGGCTTCAGCGGTGTCTCCATGTTCGAATATTCGGGGACTGACGCGGAAGGCAACGCCTTCACGGGCGTCGTGCTGGTCAATGTCGACAGTGCCCTGATCACCGGCGGCGTGGGCGACGACGTACTGAACGGCGACGATGGCCGCAATGTCCTGATCGGTGGCGATGGCGACGATGCCCTGTTCGGCGCCGGCGCGGACGACCGGCTGATCGCACTCGTAGGTGCCGACGCGCTGGACGGCGGCAGCGGCAACGACATGCTGGTTGCCACGGGGACCGATGGCGCCGAGGTGGTGATGCGTGGTGGCTCGGGCGACGATCTCTTCATTCTTGCCCCGGTCGGCGCGGGCGACGGTCTCGACGTCTCCGTCTTCATCGTCGATTTCGCGAGTGGCGAGGACCAGATTGATCTCTCCGGCCTGCGCGATGCCGACGGTTCGCTGCTGACCATCGACGATGTGCTCGGCCATGCCAGCATGATCGATGGTAACACGGTGATCGACCTTGGCGATTTCGTCACGGCCGACGGCGCCGCCGTCGACGCCGCTGTAACCCTGACCGGTGTCGATACGGCAAGCCTCGGTGCCGCCGACTTCGTGCTGGAGGCCGGTGTTGTCTGGCAGGCGGGGGTCGAAGACCTGTTGTCCACATCAGTGCCCGCATGATGCCTGCTTTCCCACCGCGCCGGCCGACGCCGGCGCGTGCCTTGCCGATCCTGATCGGTGTGCTTTTGTCGCTTACCGCCTGCAAGACCAGACCCGCGGAACTCGCGACCACGGTGGACGGCGCTCATTCCGGCCTTCAGTCGGAAGTGCCGGGCCTTCTGGCTGCGCCGGCGCCAGCGGAGGCCGCGCCGGCGATCGAGCCGGCGGAAGCCACGGCCGGGGATTTCGCGCCGGCCGATACGCTTGGGCTCGCGGATCGGATCGAGGTTCAGGACCGCTTCGCCGACCGGGAGAAACTGCCGGCCGGCACCTTCGTCGAGATGGTCCGGAGTGCCGTTCTCGATCATCCGCGCTGGGGCAGCGGCGGCGCCGAGGCGGAGGTCGCCGGTTTCGCCGCCGACGAGGCACGTGCCGGTCTGTTCCCCCAGATCAATGCAGGCGTCTCCGGCAGTCTCAGCCAGTTTTCCAACACGCGCAGCGATCTTTCCGGCACCAGCCGCAGCAAGGGCTTCGAGGAGGACGCTGACCTCTATGTCCGGGCGCGCCAGCTCATTTTCGACGCCGGCGCCACCTTCGACCGCATCGCCCAGAGCGAGGCGGAACGGGCGGCCGGCAAGCTGACCCAGGAAGCGACCGGAACCGACCTCGCCGTCGAGGCGATCTCCAGCTATTACGAAGTCTTGGCCTTCACCATGCTGGTCGAGCTCGGCGAAGAGCATCTGGGCAATCTCCATCAGCTGGAAGAGATGGTGGATGCCCGGCGCGCGGGCGGGGGTGGCGATCTCGGCGACCTGGCCGAAGTCCGGGCGGCCCGCGCCAACGCCGAGACGCGGCATGTCGCCCTGCGCCGGCGTTTGTCGGACGCGCGCAACCGCTTCCGTGAAATGTTCGGGCATGAGGCCGCGTCGCCGCTGCCCTGGCCGGACGTCTACGCCGCCGTACCGGCCACGCGCGAGGATGCGATGTCCATGGCGGTCGCGACCCATCCCGCCCTGAGCGCCGCCCGCGAGAAGATCCGGGCGGGCAGTCTCGGCCTCAGCGCGACCGAAGCCGAACGCAGGCCGGGGCTCCACCTCGAGGTGGACGGGGCGCGTTACGACCTCGCCTCGGATCCGGTGGACGGTGTCACCATGCGTCTCGTCGGCACGGTAAAGCTCTATGACGGCGGTGTCTCCAACGCGCGGGAGGGGCGGGCGGCCGCCCTGCTGCGCAAGGCCCGCTTCGACGAGCTGGCGACACGCCGCGTGATCGAACGGCGCACGGGCGCCGCCTTCGATGCCCTGCAACTGCTCGAAGACGAGGCACGGGCGGCGGAAAGCGCCTTGGGGGCCACCGCCGCGTCCCGCATCGCGACGAAGGAGCGGTTCCAGGCGGTGGGCGGCAACCTGCTCAACGTCCTGAACGCCGAGGTCGATGCCCATGGCGCCGCCGTCGCCTGGGTCGAGGTGATGGCGAACCGGGAAATCGCCCGCTTCCGCCTGCTCGAGGCGGCGGGCGGGCTTGCATCCCTTTTCGGCCTGGAGGTGACGCAATGACCGATACGGTCGAGGCCAGGGACCGCCCATGGCGCGAGCACTGGTTCTGGGGCGCCTTCTGGCGCAGTCGCTGGATCTATGCCCAGGTGGTGCTGGCGGCGGCGGTGACCAATATCTTCGCGCTTTCCACCTCGCTGTTCTCGATGACGGTCTATGACCGGGTCATCCCCAACAATGCGATGGAGAGCCTGGCGGCGCTTGCAATTGGCATGTGCGTCGTCGTCGCCTTCGACATGGTGATCAAGCTCATCCGTGCCTATTTCATTGATATCGCCATCCGCCGCGCCGACCTCGAGATCGGCGAGAAGGTCTTCGATCAGGTGTTGCGCATGCCGCTGGCCGCGCGGCGCGGCGCCAGCGGGGCCTTCG
>JAQVKV010000039.1 GCA_028694545.1 Zavarzinia sp.
ATCATCGGATCGAAGCCGGGATCGACGGCGAGCCCGGCGTAACCAGCCCCGTCGACCCTTATCCCCGGTCCGCCCGGCATCTCGTAGGTGGCGATCGTGCCCGCCGCCGGCCGGGCGTTGCCCGCACCGTCCATGGCTTCCAGATTGATCCGCGCCTCGATCGCGAAGCCGCGCGGCCGCACCCCGGCCAGATCGAGCGCGGCCAGACTGTCGCCGGCGGCAAGGCGGATCTGGACCGCGGCGAGATCGATGCCCGTAACCGCTTCCGTCACCGCATGTTCGACCTGAAGCCGGGGGTTCGCCTCCATGAACCAGAACCCGCTCTCGTCCGGCGCCACCAGGAATTCGACCGTGCCGATGGTGCGATAACGGACGGCGCGGGCCAGCGCCAGGGCGGCGTCATAGAGCTTCAGGCGCATGGCGTCCGACAGGCCCGGCGCCGGCGCCATTTCCACCAGTTTCTGGTGGCGGCGCTGCAGGCTGCAATCACGCTCGAACAGATGGGTGACCGTGCCCTCGCCGTCGCCCAGCACCTGCACTTCGACGTGGCGCGCGGTGGGAATATAGCGTTCGACAAAAAGCGTTCCGTCGCCGAAGGCGGATTGCGCTTCCGAGGCGCAGCGGACAAACGCCTCGGCCATGTCCTCGACACGCTCGACCACGCGCATGCCGCGCCCGCCGCCGCCGGCCGCAGCCTTCACCATGACGCGGGCACCGGGACCAAGCTTCCTCATGAAGGCTTCGGCGCAAGACACCTCGACCGCCCGCGCCGTGCCTTCAACGACGGGCACGCCCGCATCCTCCGCCAGGCGCCGCGCCGCGATCTTGTCGCCGAACAGGGCCAGCGTTTCGGGCGACGGCCCGATGAAAATGATGCCGGCCGCCGCGCAATCAGCCGCGAAGACCGGATTTTCGGCGAGGAAACCGTAACCGGGGTGAATGGCGTCGCAGCCTTCCGCCTTCGCCGCCGCGATCACCGCCGCCCGATCGAGATAGGCGCCGACCCCGCGCCCCGGCAACGCCACCGCCCGGTCGGCCAGCCCGACATGCAGGGACCGGGCATCGTCCGCGCCATGGACAGCGACGGATTCGATGCCGAGGGCGGCGCAGGCCCGCGCGATGCGAATGGCGATCTCGCCCCGGTTGGCAATCAGGATACGGGTGAACACGGCAATACTCCTCCCCTCGCCGTCTTGTCGCGGCGGCGGGGAGAGGCTGCTTCGTTCCGAAAGGCGGGGCAAGGCCACGCTGCCGCTCGGTGATCACCGATTGCGCCCCCAGCCCGATGTGATAGGTTTCATGACAAGATCAAAGACGGGAGGAATGGCCGTTTCCCCTACGGCCCGAGGGGAATTCGGCGGGGTCTTCGAACCAGAATTGAACCCCTGCTTTCGCGCCTTCGTATCGCGTATCCGGGTCCCAGAATCACCGACATCGGCTTCAAGGAAGGGCACGATGCAAGGAAGCCGGATACGGCAAGCCTGGGAGGCATTCATACAGGACGGGACCGCGCCGGAAGGCGTGCGCCGAATCGTCGCCTCGTCCTGGACGCGGTCCAACCACTTTCGGGTGGCGGCCGGCAAGCGTGAAGCCCCGATCGCCACCGAGGCCGAGGTCCACCGCCGCCGGGTCGACAATCTGCCCCTGCTGAACGCGGCGGGCAGCGCGCTCGAACGCTCGCGCCTGTTCCTGGGCGGCGCGCGCTCCATGCTCGTGCTCACCGACCCGCAAGGCACCATCATCGAAACCGAGGGCGATCCCCGGGTGATCGATTCCGGCCGCGAGAATCATCTCGAACGCGGCGGTCATTGGGCCGAGGACCGGATCGGTACCAATGCCATCGGCACCGCACTGGCCGAAAGGCGTCCGGTGCAGATCCACGGCCCCGAACATTTCTGCGAGGGCGCCCAGCACTGGACCTGCGCGGCCGTGCCCGTGCGCCATCCGCTGGACGGCGAAATGCTCGGCGTGATCGACATTTCGGGCCCCGCCCGCCACTTCAACCCGCAGAGCCTCGCGCTTGCCGGCTCCATGGCGGAAGAGGTGAAGACCAATCTCGACCGCCTGATCCGCATGGAGCACGAGGCCCTGTTGCGGCGCTTCATCGCCAAGCGCCCGGCCTGGCTGAACGAGGATATGCTGGTGGTCGATCCGCGCGGCTTCCTCGTCCATGTCGCGGGCAGGGCGGGAAACGGACTCATCGTCGACAACAGGCTGGCGCTCGTGCGGTCCGTCCCGATCGAGGACTGGCCCGAATTGCTGCGCCGCCGCGCCCCCGGGGCCCGAACCGAAATCGTGCGCGAGGGCGACGATACGCTGGGCGCCATCATCATCCTCGGCAGCGGTGGCCGGCGCAGGACCCCAGCCGAAGTTGCGGCCCCCGCCGTGATCACCGGCGAGCGGGGGCGCGATGCCCTCGACTTCTCCATGATCCTCGGCGAGAGCGAGATCATGCGCCGCAAGCGCGACAAGGCTGCCCGCCTCGCAGCTTCGGGCCTGCCGATCCTGGTGGAGGGCGAGACCGGCGTCGGCAAGGAATTGTTCGCCCGCGCGATCCACGGTGCCGGCCGGGCCGGACAGGGCCCCTTCGTTCCGGTCAATTGCGGTGGCATGCCGCGCGACCTGATCGCCAGCGAACTTTTCGGCTATTCCAAAGGCGCCTTCACGGGCGCTGACGAGAAGGGGCGCGCCGGCAAGATCGTCGCCTCGGACAGGGGCACCCTCTGCCTCGACGAAATCGGCGAAATGCCGATCGAACTGCAGCCCTATCTGCTCCGCGTGCTCGAGGATGGCGAGGTCTTCCCGATCGGCGCGCACGAGGGCCGCGCCGTCGACATGCGCCTCGTCTCCATGACCAATCGCAACCTGGCCGACGAGATCGAGGCCGGGCGCTTCCGCCGCGATCTCTATTACCGGATCGCCGCCGCGCGCATCCAGGTGCCCCCCCTGCGCGCCCGGGGCGACGATGTCGCCCTTCTGGCCGATCATTTCGCCCGCCTCGCCGCGACGCGCCTTGGCCTGCCGGCACCCAGCTTCGATCCGCGCGCGACCGACATGCTGCTGCGCTACCCATGGCCCGGCAATGTGCGCGAATTGCGCAACATGGTGGATACGCTGGTGGTGCTGACCAAGGGCGACCGCATCGGACCTGACGATATTCCGGTGGATTACGCGGCCCCGCCCCCCGCCACCAGGCCTTCGACCAGTAACGATCTGCGTTCCGTCGAGAAGGCCGCCGTCATCGCGGCCCTCGAAAAGGCCGGCGGCAATTGCGCCGAGGCGGCCCGCCTGCTCGGCATCGCCCGCTCGACCCTCTACGTCCGGCTGGCGGAATACGGCATCCCCCGCCCCCGGCAGAACAGGGGCGGCTGAGCCCCTCCCTACAAAAAAAGTCGCCCCGGCTTTCACCGGGGCGATAGTTGGTGCGGGTCCGTCAGTCGACCCGCTCGGGGATCGGCATGCCCAGCCAGTCACGATAGAAGGCATCGATGTCCGGCTCGAAGTCGTGAACGATCGGGTACCACGGGGTCGGTGCCTCGACGTCGTGCTGGGTACCGCATTCGGGGCAATAGAACTCGCGGTAGACCTGCCATTCCGTGTCCGGCGCCATCAGGGCCGGATAGACCTCCGTCATCGCTTCCGCCGTGTCGCGGACATAGACGTTGGCGTGCAGCTTCCAGTTCTCCTTCCAATCGCAGAAGACATGGCCGCAGCCGCACTTCGTGACCCAACGCCGGGTCGCCGCCTGCTGGACGATATAGAGATGCGGGCCCAAGGGCAGGACGATGCGGTCGTGCCATTTCACCCGTCCCTGCAGCACGCCGAGGTAGAGTTCGAAGCGCTCCTGGTCCTTCGGCATGGTCAGCATGCGGGTGGTGGTATCCCAGTCGAGCTTGCCGTCGACCAGATTGGCGACCTGTTCCCTGGTGTAGGTGGACATTGCGGTTACTCCCTCTTCTCTCTCATTCCTCGACCTGGACGACGGTGGTGACGTCCGGCATCAGGGACAGGTCCATGCGGTATTTGGCGCCATAGGACGGAACGCCCAGTTCGTCCTCGGTCATGGTCCAGTCGGCGGGCAGGCTCCAGAACGCACGGAAGTCGTTCAGGAATTTCCCCGACAGCCCGAAGGAGGTGGCGAACATGTGCCGGACCTGGGGCGAAGCCTGCTTGGCCAGGATCCGTTCCCGCTCCTCGGCCATCCACGCCTTCGCGGGCCTGGAACGCGCGAGACGCTCCTTGCGGATATGCGCCCGGCGTTCCGCCGTCGCCACCTCGTCCAGGATCCAGAAGCCGTCCGGGCCCTGTTCGACCACGGCGCCGTAGACCTTCAGGGCGTAGTCGGCGAGCAGGCAGCCTTCGTTCAGGTCCTTCACGATGGCATCGGTCTCACGCTCCAGCGGATCGCCGAAGCCGGGACCACCGCGCAGGTAGTTGAGATAGAGGTCGTGATTGTCGTAGCAGTCCTCCGTCGTCATGCATTGCTTGTCGCGCTTCACCCGGGCGCCGGCCGCCAGATTGTCCTCGTAGGTCGGATGCGAGGGATCGAGGTCGGCGCCGAGCGGCAGCGGCATGCCCAGCTCGATCCGTTCCTTCAGGCCCGTGTCATGGGCCTCGAAGCGATAGCCGGTCGCCGAGGGGTAACCGCCCATGAAGCCCCAGTCGGAGTTCATGTAGCCATTGCCCATGAAGAACATGGTCCAGTCCTGTGCCTTCCAGACCATGCGCAGGGTCTCGAAGCCGCAGCCGCCCCGGTACTTGCCGTAACCGCCGGAGTTCGCCTTGACCGTCCGCCCGAGATAGAGAAGCGGCTCCGCCATTTCCCAGATCTCGATGTCGCCCATGTCGCCTTCCGGGTTCCAGATGGCGGCGGCGTGGTTCAGCCCGTCCTTGATGGCGCCGGCACCGGTGCCGCAGGACGAGGCCTCGAAGCTGTTCACGGCATGGACATCGCCATCCTGGTTGATGCCGCCGCCCTGCAGCCAGTTCGAGGTGTTGGCGTTGCCCGCATTCACCTCTTCCAGATAGCCGCGCGAGAAATAGGCCTGGCCAAGGCCCCGCCACAACGCGCTCCAGCCCGAGACCAGGAAGTGCCAGGCATAGGCATGGCCCGTGCGCCGGTCGTCCGGGTTCATCCAGGTGCCCTTCGGCAGTCTGAACTCGGTGCCGAAGTAGGCGCCGTCGTTGATGCGCTGGGTAGGCACCAGGGTCTGGGTCATCATCACCCAGATGCCCGAGGTGAAGGCGACATGATGGGCATTGTAGCTGTGCCAGCCCCAGCGGCTCGCGCCCTCGAAGTCGAGCTTCCAGGTGGCGTCCGGGCGGATCGTCATCTCGACCGGGGAATGCATGATCGTGTCGATCTTTGCGAAGGCCGACGGCGTCTGCACATCCTCATGGGCATAGGGCACGTCGACGAAGGAGACCTTGCGGTACTTGCCCGGCAGGGTCATCGCCTTGATGCGGCTCTGCAGGCCACGGCGCCCTTCCTCGATCACCTCGAAGGCGAATTTCTCGTAAGCCTCCAGCCCTTCGGCGGCGATGACTTCCTCGACCATGGTACGGACCATGTGGCAGCCGGCGATGCGGGTGCGCTCGTCCAGGATCCAGTATTTCGGCGTGCGCACCGAACGCTGGCTCTCGTGCAGCCAGTCGCGCAGCGGCGTGTCGTTCACGCCGGTCTTGCGGCAGGTGACCTGATAGCCGTCGCCGAAACGCTGCACCTGGCCCGTCGACATGGAACCCGGGGTCACCGCGCCGGTGTCGATCACATGGGTGACGCCGCCGACCCAGCCGATCAGCTTGCCGGCCCAGAAGATCGGCACGATCGTCGCGATGTCGCAAGGGTGGACGTTGCCGATCGAGCAATCATTGTTGGTGAACATGTCGCCGGGGCTGATGCCCGGGTTGTCCTCCCAATTGTTCTCGATCATGTATTTGATCGCCGCCCCCATGGTGCCGACATGGATGATGATGCCGGTCGAGGTCAGGATGCAGTCGCCGACCGCGTTGTAGAGGGTGAAGCAGAGTTCGCCCTCCTGCTCCACGATGGGCGAGGCGGCGATCTTCTTCGCCGTCTCGCGGGCATGGACCAGGCCGCCACGGATCTTGGAGAACAGCTTCTCGTAACCGATCGGATCGCTTTCGCGCAGTTCCAGCCGATCCAGGCCGTTGTAATGGCCATTGGTCGCCGTGCGGGCGTTCACCTCCGCCCGGTATTGCTTTAGCGTCTTGCCGTTGCCGAGCAGGCCGAGGTTGAGGTCGGCGCCCTTGTTCAGGATCTTGTTCATTCCCTAATCCTCCCGATGATTATTTCGTTTCCCGCAGGTGGAACAGGCGGTGCTTGTCGAGGGTCGTCGCGAAGCCGTCCGGCACCACGAAGGTGGTCGAGGCGGATTCGATGATCGCGGGGCCCGTGATGTCGTTGCCGGCCAGAAGGGACTCCATCTGCCAGACGTCCGCTTCCACCCAGCGCTTGTGGCGATAGAACGGGCGCTTGCCGAGGAAGGCCTCCTTGGGCGGGGTCTTGCCGCCGTCCGGGTCTTCCGGCAGCACGGGCTTCTGCGTGGCGACAAGGCCGCGCATGATCACGCCGGTCGCGGAGAAGCCGAGTTCCGGCGACTTCGCGGAAGAGGCATAGACCCGGGCATAGGTCTCCTCGAAGGCATCGGTGATCTTCTGCCAGTCGTCCGCCGTGGCCGCCGTGGTGATGGGCGAGATGATCTCGAGATCATTGAGCTGGCCCATGTACTGCATGCGGTAGCCGGGCAGCAGGGTGATGTCTTCCGGGCGGAAGCCGTTGATCACGAATTCGTCGATCACCTTGGCGGCGAGTTCGGCCCAGGCTTCCTGCACCGTGCGGCAGGCCTCGACCTTCACCGCGTCGCTGGCGTCCGGCGACACCGCGATATCGACACTCTTGTCGTAGCGGTATTCGAAATCGGCGCAGGCGCAGCCGAAGGCCGAGAAGCCCGCGGCCCAGGCCGGCACCACCACGTCCTTGAAGCCCAGACCTTCGGTGTAACCATAGGTGTGCACCGGGCCGGCGCCGCCGTAGGAGAAGCAGACGAAATCGGCCGGGTTGTAGCCCTTGGCGCTGATGTTCGAGCGCAGATATTCATGCAGGTTGAGGTCGAGCAGCTCGATCACGCCCGCGGCCGCATCCTCGACCGAAAGGCCGAGGGGATCGGCGATCTGGGCCTTGATGTGCTGGCGTGCCCGCTCGACGTCGAGCTTGATCGCCCCGCCGAGGAAATTGTCCGGGTTCAGGTAGCCGAGCACGACGTGGCAGTCCGAAACCGAGACGGTGTCGAGCCCGCTATCCTTCCAGCAGGTGCCGACCCGGTAGCCGGCCGAATCCGGCCCCAGCTTGATCGAGCCCGAATAGGGATCGAGACGGACGAAGGACCCCGCCCCCGCGCCGACCGAGTCCATGGCGACCAGCGGCAGGGAGAGAACGAGGCGCGCCATGTCCGGATCGGAGGCGATGGCGAAATTGCCCTTGGTGATCAGGGCCATGTCGAAGGAGGTGCCGCCGATGTCGGAACAGGCGATGTTCTCGTAGCCCAGCCGCTCGCCCAGCAGCTTCGAGCCGATCACGCCGCCGATCGGACCGGAGACGATGGTGCGCGCCAGTTCCTTCGCCTTCCACGAGATGGTGCCGCCATGGGTCGCCATCACGCGGAGATCGAATTTCGCGCCATGGGCCTTGAAGCGGTCGGAGACCTTCTTCAGGGTCTGGCGCGAAGGCTCGGCCGCGTAAGCCTCGAGGATCGTCGTGTTGATCCGGTGGCTTTCCTTGCGCGACGGGTAATAGTCGACCGAGGCGAAGACCGGAATATCGGCGCCCATCGCCTTCAGTTCGTCCCGGCAGACGTCGCGGGCGCGCTTCTCGCTGTCCTCGTTCTTGTGGGACTGGAGCAGGACGATGACTATCGCCCTGGCGCCGGCGGCGACCAGTTCGCGCGTCGCCTGGCGCACCTCGTCCTCGCGCAGCGGAATGACGATCTCGCCCTGCACGTCGGTGCGTTCGGTCACGCCCCTTGTGCGGGACAGGGGCACCAGCGGCTCGTCATAGCGGTGGGTGTTCAGGTGCAGCCGTTCCTCGAGCGCGTAGCCGAGATAGGACTGGATCGCCCGCCCCATGGAATGGATCTGCTCGAACCCCTTGTTGCAGATCAGGCCGACGTCGAGGCCCTTTCTCTGCACCACGCGGTTCAGCATGGCCGTGCCCGAATAGACGCAGGTGACGAGTTCCGGATAGACGTCGTCCACGTCGCGCGCCCATTGGGCCAGCGCATCCTGCGAGGATTCGAGGATCGCCAGGGATTCGTCCCCGGGATTGCTCTGCGCCTTGCCGACGACGAAGCGGCCGTCCTCGCGCACGAAGAACGTATCGGTCATCGTGCCCCCGGCATCGATGCCCATGACCTGGACGGTGGGTTGGCTTTGCATGGTTCCTCCCGTTTCTGCGGACGGCTTGTTTCCCGCCGCGCAGAGCCATGGGGGCAACGGCCGTGCCAACCGCCGGCCGATACGATTCTTTCAATAAAATCAGTTGATTAGGGAATTCAGGCCCGATCCGCCGATGTGTCCGGACACCTGTCCGTCCGGACGGGGTGACCGGATTCCGGTCATGACGCAGCGCGGCGGAACCGGGCGGTCCCGGGGCGCGACGATTGACTGCCCGCCCACAGTCGATAGGGTGGGGCAAAGTGGCCCCTCAGGATCGAGTCAAGCGTATGGCCAAGGACTACATGAATTACGGCGGCATGGTGCAGGACGCGCTGCGCGGCGTGGTGCGCCAGGCATTGACGCGCATCGCGGCGCAGGGCCTGCCGGGCAACCATCACCTCTACCTCTCGTTCAAGTCGAACGGGCCGGGCGTCGACATCCCGGACTATCTGCGCGAGCGCTATCCGGACGAGATGACCATCGTGCTCCAGCATCAGTACTGGGGTCTCGAGGTGACGGACGAATGGTTCGCCGTGCAGTTCAACTTCAACAAGATGCCGGAACGCCTGCAGATTCCCTATGCGGCCATGACCGGCTTCTTCGATCCTTCCGTCCAGTTCGGCCTGCAGTTCCAGCCGACGGAAGAAGACGCGGCGGCGCGCCCGGCCGTGCCGGCGGGGGAACCCGCGGCCTTCGTCCCGGCGAAGCGCGAGGAAACGGCGGAAGACAAGCCCGCCGATACCCCACCTTCGGATGAGAAGCGCGGCGAAGTCTTGACGCTGGACGCCTTCAGGAAGAAATAGGGGCCCTAATCGCCCGCCCCTATCACCCGCATTCGCAGAGGTTTCGGCCATGACGGCGTTCGCCTATCAGGAAATGTTCGAGCACGATCCCGCCAACAAGGTGGAAACGCCCTGGCGCAAGATCACCTCGGACGGGGTCAAGGAGATCGTCGTCGGCGGAAAGCGCGTGCTCGAAGTGGCGCCCGAGGCGATCGAGGCCCTGACCTTCGCCGCCTATCGCGACGTCTCGCACCTGCTGCGCCCCGGCCACCTCGCCCAGCTCAAGCTGATCCTCGACGACCCGGAAGCCTCGGCCAACGACAGGTTCGTGGCGCTCGAACTCCTGAAGAACGCCAATGTCGCCGCCGGCATGGTGCTGCCGTCCTGCCAGGACACGGGCACGGCCATCATCATGGGCAAGCGCGGCCAATATGTCTGGACCGACGGCAAGGACGAGGAAGCAATCTCGCGCGGGGTCGCCCGTACCTATACCGAGACCAATCTGCGCTATTCGCAGATGGCGCCCCTCGACATGTATCGGGAAAAGAACACGGGTAACAACCTGCCGGCGCAGATCGACCTCTATGCGACACCGGGTGACGAATACAAGTTCCTCTTCGTCGCCAAGGGCGGCGGTTCGGCCAACAAGACCTATCTCTACCAGGAGACCAAGGCCCTGCTGAACCCGGCCTCGCTGCTGA
>JAQVKV010000040.1 GCA_028694545.1 Zavarzinia sp.
CCCGCTCATTGCGCGACATCTATGTGGCGGTGACCGGCGACAAGCGCGTGACCGGCCTGCTCAGGGACTGTGACCAGGCGCTGATGCGGGAGGCCCTGGACAGCCAGTCGTGGGACGTCGTCCTCGGCGACGCCATCCATCGCCGGCTGATCGCGGATTACCGCAGTCAGACCGACCTCGATATGTGGAAGCTGCTGACGGGGACGCCGGTCCCGGTCGCCGACTTCCGGAACCAGGAGCGCGCGCGTTACGGTGGTTATGGCGACCTGCCCGCCGTCGCCGAAGCCGCTGACTATCTCGCGCTTACTTCGCCGGACGACGAGGGCGCGAAATACGCCGTCACGAAGCGCGGCGGCCTGGAAACCGTCACGCTCGAGATGATCAAAAATGACGATGTCGGCGCGCTCGCGCGTATCCCGACGCGTCTCTCCCGCGCGGCCAAGCGTACGCTGGCGAAGTTCGTCCTCGATTTCCTGCGCATGAACCCGGCGATCTACGATACCAAGAGCCTGTTCCATGCCGACCACGGCAATCTCGGGGCCGCCGCGCTCTCCGACGCGTCCTTCGCTGCCGCCCGCCTCGCGATGAAGGCGCAGGCGGAGCCGGGCTCGGCCGAAAAGCTGGGGGTCGGGCCCAGGTACCTGTGGGTCCCCGACGTCCTCGAGCAGACCGCCCGAGACATGTTCAGGCGGGATACCAATCTGGACGAGACCTTCGTACAGAGCCTCAAGCCGACGATCGTGCCGGTATGGTACTGGACGGACGCCAACGACTGGGTGGCGACCGCCGACGTCCGCGACATCCCTCTGATCGAAATCGGCTTCCTCGACGGTGATGAAGAGCCGACGCTGCTGGTTCAGGACAGCCCGACTTCGGGCTCGATGTTCGCGGCCGACAAGATCACCTACAAGATCCGCCATATCTACGGCGGCGCGGTGCTCGACTATCGTGGCGCCTACAAGGCCGTGGTGGCCTGATGCTGGCCGACATCCGCCTGCTGGTCGACGACATGGTACGCGACGTCGCGGGGCGCCTGGATCAGGCGTCCCGTGATCGGGCGATCGCGCTGGCCGTCGTCCAATACGGCAAGGATGTCCCCCGCACCCGGGTATCTGATCTCGTCGCTTTGCCCGGGGCTGTGGGCGCGGCTTTCGTACATCTGGATTTGCCGGTCGGGTGGGACGACGGCGCATCGCGCATCGTCACCTTGGAATATCCGGCCGGCTATATGCCACCCCGGATCGTGCCGCGCCATTGCTGGGACCTCGTCAAGACGCCGGACAGCGTGGTGATCGGCCTGCCCCAGGGGCTCGCCGCCGGCGAGACCTGCCGCCTCACCTGGTCGCTACCCCATGTGGTGTCCGACGTCGAGGATACGGTGCCAGAAACCGACCGAGAGGCGCTGGCCCAATATGCCGCCGCGCTCCTGCTCGATCAGGTCGCATCGGACGTGTCTGGTGACCAGTCGAGCACCATCAAGGCAGACAGCGTCGACCATGGCGCGACGAGCGCGAATTTCGCGGCCCGTGCTCGCACCGCCCGCGCCCGCTATCACGAGCTGCTGGGCATCGATCCAAAACGTCTCCGCCCGGCCAGCGCCACTGTCGCGCCGGCCCTGGCCGCAACGACCGGTCAACGGCGCCTGCTATGGAGGCGGTGATGGAGCCGATCCGGATCACACACAACGCCGATGATGTCGCAGCCCGCCTGCGGGCCGCGCCCGACATCCTGGTCGCCGAAGTCGAGCCAGCGATATACGAGGCATCATTGCTGGTCGAGCGCGAGGTCGTCGAGCACACGCCGACCAGCGGTGCCGGCACGCTGCGGGACAGTATCGGCGCCCTCCCGGTGACATTCGACGGCGAAGTTATCGAGGGGGGCGTCGGCACGGCCCTTGCCTACGCTCTCCCAGTCGAAGAGGGCTCGCGCCCGCATATGCCGCCGGCCGAACCGATCATGGATTGGGTGCGCCGCCGGCTTGGCGTCACTCCCGATGAGGTCGATGACGTCGCCGAGAAGATCCGCTGGAAAATCGCGCGGTACGGAACACCGGCCCGCCACATGTTTCGAGACGGCTTCGAGGCCGCGTCGGCTCAGGCGCGCGAAATCATTGCCGCCGGCGTTGCCCGGGCCTTGGCGAGGATCGGTGGATGACGACCATCAACGACGTCAGGGCCGCGATCGCGGCGCGCCTCCAGTCCGTGGGAGACATCGGCGTCGTCCACGCCTACGAACGATTCGCCGCGAAGGAAAAGGCGTTCGCCGACTTCTATGTCGTTCCCGGCGGAGCTGTGCGAGGCTGGAACATCCGGTGTCAGTCCTTCCGCCGGTCGGCGGTTTCCGGCGGCGTGCTGGCCACCACCTGGTGGCGGATCACCGGCTATCTCTCGATGGTGGACGCCGACGCCTCCGATCTGGATGCGATTGCCACGGCCGGGGCGATCTCCCAGGCTTTCGAGGCGGACCCGACGCTAGGCGGGCTCTGCCGGGGCCAGCCCGTTGATGGCCAGGTCGGCGCAGAACTTCAAGGGGCAGAGCCGGTCATGTTCGCCGGCGTACTCTGCCACCGCGTGATCCTTCGGCTGGCTACCGAGCAATATATTGCTGCCACCGGCGGGCTCGACGATCATGCCGGGCCGGCGGCGACGCTGCTGGATGCGGTTGTCGCGCGGCTCGCGGCCACGCTGACTCCGCCCTTCGACATCGTGGAGGGCCGCCCGCGTTTCAATGCGAAGGTCGACCCCATTCCGGCGGGGCTCTCCATCATCGTGAGTCCAGGCATCGAAGAGGCTTTGCCAGCCGCAACCACAATGCGCGTGCGGCAAAGGGTATCCGTGTCCTTCCGGGTTACGGTCGCGGCGCCGGACCGTTATGGCGACGAGAGCGCGGCCCTGAACGCCTTGAACACGCTTCGGGCGATGCCGCGCGACCAGCTCCTCGGTTGGGGCCAGGAAGCAGGGGTGACGGACAGCCCGATTATCTATCGAGGCGGCATATCGCTCGCCTCGCCCGCTGGCGTCCTTGCCTGGCAGGACACCTACGAAACCGCCCTCTACTACAAGCAGGTGTGACATGACCGACAAGCCCGCGCTGCCGTCCGCCGGCGGCTCCTATATCCGGACCCCGAGCGGCACGCTCCAGGTCTCGGGCGAGGCGACCAAGCCCGCGCCGGGCAAGAGCGCCCGCAAGGCGGCCGAGGCCAAAGGCGGCGGCGCGATCACCACCATCCCCGATGCCGCCCTGGAGGGCCCGGCCAGCACCCGCACCGACGAGGGTGCCGGTAGCGCAAAGCCCAGCCCGATCAAGGCCAAGAAGGAGTAATCGACGATGTTTCTGTTCAGGGACAAGCTCCTCCTGTTGAAGGTGGAGACGACTTACGGCACCGACGCTACCCCGAGCGCGGCCGCCAATGCCTTCCTCACGTCGGACCTGACGATTTCGTTTCAGGGCCAGAAGGTCGAGCTGGACTATGACTCGGGGATGCTCGGGAATATGGGCAACATCCCCGTGGGCACCCATGTCCAGGCCACCTTCAAGGTCAAGCTGGCGGGCTCCGGCGTGGCAGGGACCGCGCCGGCCTATGGCCCCGCTCTCAAGGCGTGCCGCATGGCCGAGGTGACCGATGCGGGCGTCAGCGTGACCTACAATCCGGTGGCGGGCCTGGGCGATTCCGCCAGCCTCTACTTCTTCAATGGTGGCATCCGGTACAAGATCTTCGGCTGGCGCGGCTCGTTCAAGGCCTCGCTCTCCGTGCTGGGGGTGCCCGAGGTGGAGTTCACGGGCCTCGGCCTCTGGGGCGGTCGGGCCGACACGGCCATGCCGACGCCGACGCTCACCGCCTGGATCGACCCCGTCGAGGTCTCGGCCGTCAACACGGCGGTGACGCTCCACACCATCCCGGTAAACGCGAAGAACTTCAGCATCGACATCGCGAATGGCCCGAAATATCGCGAGGCTACCGAACAGGCGACGGTGATCCTGGGCAACCGCAAGCCGACCGGATCCGTCCAGTTCGACGCGGTCGCGCTCGCCACCAAGGACTGGGCGGCGGCGGCACTCGCCCGGACGCTGGGCACGATGACTGTGGCCCACGGCCTCACCGCTGGCAACATCGTCACCATCGCCGCGCCCCGGGTGCAGGTGGAACTGCCCACCTGGTCGAGTGACGACGACATCCTCGCCGAAAGCCTGGCCCTGAATTTCGTCCCGGACACCGGCAACGACGAATTCACCATCGCCTTCACCTGATCATCCACACTCTTAGAGGTCACCCCAATGGCTTTCACGTTCAAGGCGCGTCGCCCTTTCTCGGCCCCCGTTACCGTCCATGTGCCACAGGCCGATGGCACGATGGCCGAGCTGTCCTTCACCGGGCATTTCATGATCTTGTCCGAGTCCGAGCGGCAGTCGATCGGTGATGCCGCTGTCGCCACCGGTCAGGAAAACCGCGCCAAGGCCGTCCTGATGCAGGCCGTCACCGGCTGGGGCGTCGACCTGCTGGGCGAGGATGGTGCCCCCCTGCCGTTCTCGCGAGAGACGCTGGCGGCCCTGCTGGACGACGTCGCCATCTTCATCGCGGTGAACACCGCCTATGGCGCCGGCATCCTCGGCCAGAAGGATCTCACGCGAAAAAACTGAGGGACGCGGTCCGTTACGGCGCCGCGCAGCGGGGCCAGCGGCGGGCCGCCCCCGATCCCGGTAGCGAGATCGAGCGGGACATGATCGCCGCCGGCATCCCGCCGGACCAGATCCGCCGCCGGCTCGCCGAGCGGCGGCCGCCCCCGGCGGACGAGGACGATTTCGAGGTGTGGGCCGGCAACGAGGCGGCCGTCGAGCTTTGGACGGCCGTCGAGGGCCGGTGGATCTGGGTCACTCACGGCGCGGCCGCATCCATGGGAGGCATGATGATCGAGAGTGTGCCGGTCGGGCTGGACATGCAGGCGGTCGACGTCTGTGCCCGCGCGCTCGGCCTCACCCTCGATCGTGACCTCCTCGCCGCCCTGACCGTGATGGAGGGCGAGGCCCTGACCATCATGGCCGATCGCCGGGCATCCCGTCGATGACCGATCTTACCCTCCGCCTGCGGATCACAACCGATGGCTTCGGCGCTACGACCGCCGAGGTCGTGGGCCTGGGCAATGCCGCCCAGACCATGGGCACGGCGGTCTCCGCCGCCGGCGCCCGGGCCGGGCAGGCGCTGACCGGCGTTGGCGCCGCCGCGCGCGGCGCCGGCGACGACATCACGGCTTCGGCCGCGCGCATCTCGACCGCGTGGGATGGCGTCATCGCCGGCGCCGGCCAGATGGCGGCGGCGACCGAGCTGGTGCGCGGCAAATACGTCCCCCTCGCTGCGGCCGAGAGCGCCCATGCCGCCGCCCTGGTCGAGATCCGCCAGGCCCAGCAGGCCGGCATCCTGACGGCACAGGAGGCGACCACCGCGATCGCCAGCCAGACCGCCGCTCTCGATCGCCAGCGCGCGGTGATGAGCGGCGCGCGGTCTGGCCTGAGCGGCTGGGCCGCCACCGGCAAGCTGGCCTCATACGAGGCGAGTAACCTCGCCTATCAGCTCAACGATGTTGTGGTCTCGATCGTCGGCGGCCTCAACCCCGCCATGGTCGCGCTCCAGCAAGGGCCCCAGATCTCCGCCATTTTCGGCGGCTGGGGCAACACCGCGCGGGCATTGCTGCAATGGCTGTCCCCGGTCAAGGTCGGTCTGCTCGGCATCGCCGGCGTGGCTATCACCGGCGCCAGCGCCTGGAACAGCTACCTCACCTCGATCAAGGCCGTGGAAGTCGCCGCCGCCGGCATCGGCCGGGCGTCGGGTGCGACGGCGGCACAGCTCGAGGAGATCGCGCAGGCAGCCGCCTCCGCCGGCGATATCTCGATCAAGAGCGCCCGCGAGATGGAGGTGACGCTGCTCCGGACCGGCCGGATCGGCGCCGATATGTTCGGCGACCTGATCGGGATGAGCCGCGATTTCGGGGCGACGATCGGCACCGACGCCGCCGCCGGCCTGGACCAGCTCGCCAAGCTGATCGCCGACCCCGCCAAGGGCGCCGAGACGCTGTACCGCGAGATGGAGCTGCTGGACGGCGCCACGGCGCGCTATGTCAAGACGCTGGTCGATCAGGGGCGGGTGGAGCGCGCCCAGCAGGTCCTGATGGAGGGCGCTCGGGGACGCCTGGTGTCGGCCCGGGCGGCGGTCACCGAACTTGGCTCGGCCTGGGACAGGCTGGGCACGGTCATTGACAATGTCATGGACCTGCTAGGTCAGGGCGTTGACGCTGTTTTCTCGTCGGCGACTAACGCCGACCCGGTAAAGGCCCTGTCGTCCGTCGAAGCGCAGATCAAGAGCATATCGGAATCGGGCATCGGTTATCGCCCGGTCATGTGGAGAGAGCTGCTCGGAGAACTGGAGCGGGAGCGGGAGCGCCTCAAGAAGGAGGTTGAGTATCGCGAGGGCATGGCCTTCGTCGACAATCTGACACGTCAGTACGAGACTGACGCCCGTCGAGCTGATGCAGCGCTGGCACTCGCTGATACCTCGCCCTCGACCGAGAATGCCCGGCGCCTGACCTCGCTCCGCAACGAACAACAGGCACTCGAAGGCCAATCGAAGGCACTGTCGCTCAACGCCGACGAGCGCGCGCGCGTTGCGACTGCCTACGAGGCGATCACGCATGCCGTTGACAGCTGGATGCCGGCGCAGGAGCGAGCGACGGCGCTAATTGAAGCCGACCTCGCCGCCGCCCGGGCCATCACCCCGGAACAGAAGCGCCAAGCAGCGATGGATCGGGAGCGGTTGGCGCTGCGTGGCGAGATCATCACCTCGGCCGAGGCTGAGGCGCGGGTCACGGCGGCGGGCCGACGGGCCTATGAAGAGGCGACCCTCGCCATAGGGCGGCAGACGCAGGCGCTATCGGTCAATGCCGCGACCGCACTGACGGCGGCGGACGCCTACCTGACGTCCTCGGCGGCCGGCATGGTGGCGGAGGCGCGCCGGGCGGCGACGATCGACAGCCTGAAGTCCGGGATCGACGCCGGCGCGCAGGCGCAGCGGCTGCTAGCTGAGCAGGTGGCCGGCGCCGCGCTTTCCGGGGCCCAGCAGGTCGCCCAGCTGCGGGACCAGACCGAGGCGCAGCGCCTGGTCAACGATGCCGTGGTGGCTGGCACGATCCCCACCACCGAGGCCGCGAAGGCGCTGGAGATCGAGCAGGCGCTGCGGCCGCTGGTCACCGCCGCCGCCAACGCCGAGGGCGCCGAGAAGGCCAAGCTGGTCGAGATCACCGAGGCCCTGCGCGCGGCCATGGTGGCCGCCAATGACGAGACCGAGCGCGGCCAGGCCATCGCCGGCGCGGCGGACCAGCGCCAGGCGCTGGAGCTGGCGCAATACGAGCTGTCGCTGGTCGACGAGACGACGGAACGCCGGGAGTATCTCGTCGCGCTGCGCGAAAAGGAGATCGACCTCGCCGCCCGCTATGGCGAAAACTGGCGCGAGATCGCGGGCATCGAGTATGAGCTATACGCCCAGACCCTGCGCACCAACGCGGCGATCGCGGCGCGGACCCAGCAATCCGAGCTGATCGCCGGCGCCTATCGGCGGGCCGGTGAAGAGATCCAGGACAGCCTGTCGAGCGGGCTTCGAGACGCGCTCGACGGCGGGCGGCTGGACGCGGAAGCGTTCTGGGACGACTTCAAGTCGATCGCACTGGACGCCATCGCCGAGATCACGGCGGCGCTGGTGTTCAAGCCGATCGTCGGCGGGTTCGTCAACGCCGCGTTCGGCGGCGGCGCGGCCTCCGCCCTCGGCCTGTCGTCGGGCGACGTCACGGGTCAGGGTAGTGGCGGGTCGATCACCGACCTGCTCGGGCTGTCTAACCTGTTCGGGGGCTCCGGCTCCTCGGCCGGCTGGCTGGCCGGCGCCAATGGTTATCTGTTCGGCACAGCCGGGTCTTCGGCCGCCGCGACGACGGGGGCGGCCAGCGGATTTCTGACGGGTGGCGGGGCCGCGAGTTCGGGGGCGGCCGGCAGCGCCGGCCTGTTCGGGACGTATGGCGCCACCTCGCTCGGCTCGATCCTCGGCGCGGGCGGCGCCGGCTTCGGGATCTCCCAGCTGCTGGCGGGCCTGGCGCCGGGCAACAAGCTGGTGTCGGCCGGCGGCGGTGCGCTGGGCGGCGCGCTGGCGGGCGCCGCGATCGGCGGACCCATCGGCGCCGTCATCGGTGGCGTCACCGGCCTGATCGGCGGCCTGCTCAACGACAAGCCGTCCAACATGCTGGGGGCGTCGACGATCGCTGATCTTTCGGCGTCGACCGCCGGTGTCGATTCGGGTCAGTACGGGTCAAAGTATTCCGCCGAGAATCATCAGGCGGCGGCCCTCGCAGCCGATGCGATCCGCGATGCCGCGCAGGCCGCGTTCGGTTCCTACGTCGACTTGTCGGCGTATGGCGTCCAGGTGGCGGTCGGGTCGCGCGATGGCGCTAACGCACATGTTACCGATGGCGGGATCGATTCGGCCGTATTTGTCGCAGCGGGCGACGAACCTGGTATCAAGAGCCTGATCGGTCAGTCGGTCGCGGCAATCGGCGATCTGGTCGCCGCCGACCTGCCCGAGGAGATGCAGCGGGCGCTCGATCTGATCGACTGGTCGGACGTCGACCAGGCCGTGGCGGACCTCGACTTCGCCGCGACCTATCGGGACAGTGTCGACGCCCTGACCGCCGGCTACGACCTCGAAACCGAGGCGCGGCAGGCGGTGCGGGACAGCCTGACCACGACGATCGACGGCCTGCGGGATTTCGCGGCGACGGCGGAGCGGCTGACGCTCGGCGGTGCCGACAGCGCGGTGCGCTCCTATGCCCTGAGGCTGATCGGGCTGGAGGACGAGGCGGCGGCGGTCTCGGACACGCAGGCCGCCATCGCCGCGCTGGACGAGGCCTTCACGGTCTTCCGCGAGCGCGCCGCCGACCTCGGTGTGACGCTGGACGAGGTCTCGGCCGGTTACGCGGCGAGTTTCGACCGCCTGCGCGCGGATTTCGAGGGGGCGCTCGACGCGGCAATCGGCACCGGCCTGGGGCGCGGCTATCTGGCCGAGGCCTCGGCCCTGATCGACGCGCAGAGCGCGCGCATCGCCGATGCGGCGGCGCTGGGCGCGGACATGGGCCGGGTCTTCCGCTTCAACGCCCTCGAAATGGCGGCGCTCTATCGCGACCTCAACGAGACCCAGATTGCGGCGCTGGATGACCTGATCGCGGCAGCCGATGATCTGTCGATCACGGCGGCATCGCTCCTCGGCCGCGTGACCTCGGGCGCCGAGGCGCTGATCGACGAGGCGGAGGATGCCCGCAAGGAGGCTATCCGCCTTGGCCAGACCTGGGCGCAGGTGGCCGCCTCGGCTCGGGACGAGCTGGGACGTCTGTCCCTGTCCGACGCCTCGATCCTGTCCCCAGCCGAAATGCTGGCCGAAGCGGAGTCGCGGTTCCGGGAGACCTTCGGCAAGGCGCTGGCGGGCGATACGGATGCCGCCGCCGCCCTCTCGGCCTCGGCCGAGACCTATCTGGCCCAGGCCCGCACGTATTATGCCGACAGTCAGGCCTATATCGGCATCTTTGAGGATGTGCAGTCCGCGATCGAGCAGGTGGCGGTCGGCGCGGACACGCGCGCGGCAGGTTACGCCGCGCTCGCCGCGACGATGGACCTACAGGTCGACATCCTCGCCGAGATCCGGGACATCATCGCGCGGTCGCAGGACATCGCCAGCCTCG
>JAQVKV010000041.1 GCA_028694545.1 Zavarzinia sp.
AAAAAGACTTCTACCATCGGGATGGCGGGGAATGGGATGGAGTGAAGATGACCAAGCTCAGCGGCAGCGACTCCAAGAACACCCTGTACTGCTCTTTCTGCGGAAAGAGCCAGCATGAGGTGCGCAAACTCATCGCCGGCCCGACGGTTTTCATCTGCGATGAATGTGTCGAGCTGTGCATGGACATCATTCGCGAGGAGCACAAGTCGGCCCTCGTGAAGACGAGGGATGGCGTTCCGACCCCGCAGGATATCTGCCGGGTGCTGGATGACTACGTGATCGGCCAGTTTCACGCCAAACGCGTGCTCTCGGTCGCCGTGCACAACCACTACAAGCGGTTGAGCCATGCGTCGAAGAGCAACGACGTCGAACTGGCGAAGTCCAACATCCTGCTGGTCGGCCCGACCGGTTGCGGCAAGACCCTGCTGGCGCAGACCCTTGCCCGCATCCTGGATGTGCCCTTCACCATGGCGGATGCGACCACGCTGACGGAGGCCGGTTATGTCGGCGAGGATGTGGAGAACATCATCCTCAAGCTGCTCCAGGCCGCCGACTACAATGTCGAGCGCGCCCAGCGCGGCATCGTCTACATCGACGAAGTCGACAAGATCAGCCGCAAGTCCGACAACCCCTCGATCACCCGCGACGTCTCGGGCGAGGGCGTGCAGCAGGCCCTGCTGAAGATCATGGAAGGCACGGTCGCCAGTGTGCCGCCCCAGGGCGGGCGCAAGCATCCGCAGCAGGAATTCCTGCAGGTGGACACGACCAACATCCTGTTCATCTGCGGCGGCGCCTTCGCCGGCCTCGAGAAGATCATCGCGGGCCGCCGTCAGGGCAAGTCCATCGGCTTCGGTGCCGAGGTGAAGGGGCCGGACGATCGCGGTACGGGTGAAATCCTGCGCGACGTGGAACCGGAAGATCTGCTGAAGTTCGGCCTGATCCCCGAATTCGTCGGCCGTCTGCCGGTGCTCGCCACCCTGAACGACCTGTCGGAAGAGGCGCTGGTCGAGATCCTGTCCGAGCCGAAGAACGCGCTGCTGAAGCAGTATCAGCGTCTCTTCGACATGGAGAACGTGAAGCTGACCTTCACCGAGGATGCGCTGCGCGCCGTCGCCCGCAAGGCGATCGCCCGCAAGACCGGCGCCCGCGGCCTGCGCTCGATCATGGAGAGCATCCTGCTCGACACCATGTTCGACCTGCCGACCCTCGACGGTGTCGAGGAGGTGGTGATCAACGCCGAGGTGGTGGAGGGGCGGGCCCATCCGCTCCATTCCTACGCCGAGCGGCGTGAGGACAAGGCCAGCGGTGCCTGACGGGGCGCCATACCGCCCGATCGGCGGCGCCCCCCTTGAAGCGGGGCGCCGCCAACCTCATCTCGTTAACGATTCAAGTCGCGTACCCGTTCAAAGGCACGTGGCAGGAAGCCTGTCCCCCCGAAGGGCGACGGAGATGATGCCTCGTAGAGGGTCCCCGCCGATCGGCCCGTGATGAAAGACAGCCCATGAGCAAGAGTATCGAACAAGGCCAGGCCCAGACCTACGCGGTGTTGCCGCTTCGGGACATCGTGGTCTTCCCGCACATGATCGTGCCGCTCTTCGTCGGCCGCGAGAAATCGGTGAAGGCGCTGGAAGACGTGATGAAGGACGACAAGCAGATCCTGCTCGTCGCCCAGCGCAACGCGGCCCAGGACAATCCGACCGAGAAGGACGTCTATGACGTCGGCACCATTGCCTCGGTCCTGCAACTGCTGAAACTGCCGGACGGTACCGTGAAGGTACTGGTCGAGGGTGGCGCGCGCGCGCGGATCACCGGCTTCGTCGAGAACGAGGCCTTCTTCCAGGCTCAAGCCGTCACCGTCGAGGACGAGGACAGCGACAAGCGCGAGATCGACGCGCTCGCGCGCTCGGTCGTCTCGCAGTTCGAGCAATATGTGAAGTTGAACAAGAAGGTTCCGCCCGAGGTCCTCGTGTCGGTCAACCAGATCGATGATCCCTCGAAGCTGGCCGATACGGTTGCCTCGCATCTCGCCACTAAGGTCTCGGACAAGCAGGACGTGCTGGAAATCTTCAAGATTTCCGAGCGTCTGGAGAAGGTCTACGGCCTGATGGAGGGCGAGATCGGCGTGCTGCAGGTCGAGAAGAAGATCCGCAGCCGCGTGAAGCGTCAGATGGAGAAGACCCAGCGCGAGTACTACCTCAACGAACAGCTCAAGGCCATCCAGAAGGAACTGGGCGAGGGTGAGGAAGGCCGCGACGAGGTTGCCGAGATCGAGGAGCGCATCCGCAAGACCAAGCTGTCGAAGGAAGCTAACGAAAAGGCCATGGGCGAGGTGAAGAAGCTCCGCTCCATGAGCCCGATGTCGGCTGAGGCGACGGTGGTGCGCAACTATCTCGACTGGCTGCTGTCCATTCCGTGGGGCAAGAAGTCGAAGGTGAAGAAGGATCTGCGCGAGGCTCAGAAGATCCTCGACACGGATCACTACGGCCTCGAGAAGGTCAAGGAGCGGATCCTCGAGTATCTGGCCGTGCAGCAGCGCGCGACCAAGGTGAAGGGGCCGATCCTCTGCCTCGTCGGCCCGCCCGGCGTCGGCAAGACCTCGCTCGGCAAGTCCATCGCGAAGTCCACGGGACGGCAGTTCATCCGCATGTCGCTGGGCGGCGTGCGTGACGAGGCCGAGATCCGCGGTCACCGTCGAACCTATATCGGCTCGATGCCCGGCAAGATCATCCAGGCGATGAAGAAGGCCAAGGCGTCCAACCCGCTGTTCCTGCTCGACGAGATCGACAAGCTCGGCCAGGACTTCCGGGGTGATCCGTCGTCGGCCCTGCTCGAGGTGCTGGATCCCGAACAGAACTCGACCTTCGCCGACCACTATCTCGAAGTGGACTACGATCTGTCGGACGTGATGTTCGTGACCACGGCGAACAGCCTGCGCATGCCGCAGCCGCTGCTCGATCGCATGGAGATCATCCGCATCGCGGGCTACACCGAGGATGAGAAGGTCGAGATCGCCAAGCGTCACCTGATCGGCAAGCAGGCCAAGGAACATGGCCTGAAGCCGAGCGAATGGTCGATCACCGACGAGGCGATCCGTGATCTGGTGCGTTACTATACCCGCGAGGCGGGCGTGCGCAGCCTGGAGCGCGAGATCGCCAACCTTACCCGCAAGGCGATCCGCGAGATCCTGCAGGACGGTGTCGCCTCGATCACGGTCACGCCCGAGAACCTCGAGAAATACGCCGGCGTGCGCCGGTTCCGTTTCGGGGAGATCGACGAGGAGGATCAGGTCGGTGTCGTCACCGGTCTGGCCTGGACCGAGGTCGGCGGCGAATTGCTGCAGATCGAGGCCGTGCTGCTGCCCGGCAAGGGCAAGGTCACGACCACCGGCAAGCTGGGCGACGTGATGCAGGAATCGATCTCGGCCGCGACGTCTTACGTCCGTAGCCGGGCGACCTCCTTCGGCATCAAGCCGACTGCCTTCGAGAAGAGCGACATCCACGTCCACGTGCCGGAAGGGGCGACCCCGAAGGACGGTCCCTCGGCCGGTGTGGGCATGGTAACCTCGATCGTCTCGGTGCTGACGCAGATCCCGGTCCGGCGCGACATCGCCATGACCGGCGAGATTACCCTGCGCGGCCGGGTGTTCCCGATCGGCGGCCTGAAGGAGAAGCTGCTGGCCGCCTTGCGCGGCGGCATCAAGACGGTGCTGATCCCGAAGGACAACGAGAAGGATCTCGCGGAGATTCCGGACAATGTGAAGTCCGGCCTCGAGATCGTGCCTGTCTCGACCGTGGACGAGGTTCTGGCCCGGGCGCTAACCCGCCCGGTCGAGCCGATCGAATGGTCGCCGGAAGCGGAGGCGAAGCCCGCCACCGGCCGGAGCGAGGCTGACGCGGTCCTCGCCCACTGATCGAGGCACTTGATCGAGGCGCCGCCGTATCGGGCATCCCGGACGGCGGCGCCTCTTTTTTTGGCGCTGAATGCGGCGGATTCCCTTGGTTTTTGCTTTGACGGGTGTGGGAGCGGCTCTTAAGATCGCGGCGAATCCGGCGGGGGGCTCCTCCACCGGATCAGACAACCTCACCCAAGGGGGCGATAGTGGCTAACAAGAACGACCTCATCGCGGCGGTGGCCGACTCTGCCGGGCTTTCCAAGGCGGATGCTGGCCGCGCCGTCGACGCTGTTTTCGAAGCGATCACCAATGCGCTGAAGGCCGGCGACGACGTGCGTCTGGTTGGTTTCGGGACTTTCGATGTTGTGAAGCGCGCGGCTTCCGAGGGCCGCAACCCCCGCACCGGCGAAAAGATCGACATTCCCGCCTCGGTCCAGCCGAAATTCCGCCCCGGCAAGGGCCTGAAGGACGCGCTGAACTGATCTGCCGCGCGGCCTTCGTGGCCGCGATGGATTGACCGGCCGCGCTTCCGGGCGCGGCCGGTCCTGTTTCTACCTGTCCCGCGCCAGACGGGTAGGTAGCCTGGGTCGGGCGATTAGCTCAGCGGTAGAGCATCTCGTTTACACCGAGAGGGTCGGCGGTTCGAAACCGTCATCGCCCACCATGCCGGCGGCGCCGGCATCCGACAGTTTCCCTTACAGAAGCTCGTTGACGCCCACGCGGGCGATCGACGCGATGCCGTTGTTGTAGCCCATGTAGTGCTGCGCAATCTGCTTCAGCATGGCGAGGCCGTGGCGATGTGGTCCGACCACCTCGCCGATATTCGGGTCGAAGACATGGGCCTGGAATTCGTAGGTCTGCGGGCCCTTGCGGCGGATGTTGCAGAAACCGGCGATGACATGACCGCCGCCGCTGGCGAAGCGCAGGCTCCAGGCGGCGGCTTGGCCTGGATGGGTAATGTCGCGCATCAGGATGTTCAGCATCTCGTCCAGGCTCTGGAAGGTGCTGAACACGCCCGTGATGTCGGGATCGACCGCAAGGCCCAGGCTGGCGCCGCTCAGCACCTTGGCCGCCTCCGGCCCGAGCATGGACCGGTTGCGGCCATATTCCGATTGATGCGCCATAGCGGCCGAGAAGACGCTCGGACGCGACAGATAGCTCATGCGGTCCGCGGCGCCTTCCTCCGGCATTCGTCGGAAATTATTGAGCCAGTAGTAGCACAGCGCGGAGCAGATGCCCGGATGCTGCGGCTGCCCCATGATCTGGCCGAGCATCCGTGACTGGCTGAAGGGATAGGTCTGGATTTCGCTGGACATGACGGCGGCCCCCCTGCCGCTGATCCTTGTGTGCTTATCCTAACGGGGAAGGGGGCCTCGGGCGATGATGGCCGTCACGAAAATTCCGTATCCGGTAAACCGTATGTCCGGGCTTGACAGGGGTAGGGGGCATCAGTAGAAAGGCGACCTTCGCTGGTGAGCGGGTGTAGCTCAGTTGGTTAGAGCGCCGGCCTGTCACGCCGGAGGTCACGGGTTCGAGCCCCGCCACTCGCGCCACCGCGAAGAAAGAAATTGAAAAGCCGCCACCCTTCGGGGTCGGCGGCTTTTTCGTTTCCGGATCGGGTGAGCATCTCGCCTGTACGATTTGACGAAATGTGTATATGTGTATAGTGAATCTCTTGTCATGCGAAGACATGAGGGGGGAGGGACACCATGCGCGACCTGCATCCGAATCTCGGACGAGGGGCAACCGGCATCCGGCTGCGAATCTATCAATTGTCGCTGTTGCTGACGCTGGCCTTCGCCGGCGGTGCTTTTCTCCTCGTGGCGCTCGGCGTCATTCCGGGAACCCCGGTCGACATCTATTCGTCCTGGGTCATCCTCATCGTCCTGTTCGTGCCGTTCATGGCGCTGATGGACGGTCGCGGGGTAAAGCGGACGCGGCTGGAGAAATGGTCGGAATTCGGCTTTGTCTGGTTGCTGGTCTCGGGCATCGCCCAGACCTTCTGGGAATTGCCATGGTTCTTCCTGGACCTGACCGGCATTGTCCACCACATCACTGCGGCGGATGGGTACCTCTGGGCGTGGTGGGTCTATGGCGGCGCGGACACGCGCTACATCACCTCGAATCCCACCATCGCCGGGCTCGAGTTCATGGCCGGCTTCTCGGGACCATTCGAGCTCTATGCCTGGTATCTCTATAAGACCGGGAAGACCATGCGGGCGAAGGTCGCCGCATGCTGGATGGCGCTGATCATCGGCGTCGGCCTGACCTACATGACGGGGGTGTTCTTCGTTGCCGAATGGCATGTGGGCTGGGTCAATATCCAGCAGGGCGCGCTCGGCTTCTGGCTGAAGTTCGTCGGCTTGAACGTGCCCTGGATCGTCGCCCCCGCCATCGCGATTCCCGCGGCGATCCTGGAGCTGGCTCACCTCTACCGGGTCGAGGGCTACGAGGCGGCCCGGCGCGACATGGTGGCGCGGCCCGGACTGGGGCAGGCGGCGGAATGAGCACGGCCGCGTCGCAAGAAAAAGGGGCGGGCGATCATTGCGCGGATTTTCCGCCCGCGCCTCGCGATTGCTTTTGACACGAATCGAAGG
Organism: Zavarzinia sp.; assembly: GCA_028694545.1. Classification (GTDB taxonomy): domain Bacteria; phylum Pseudomonadota; class Alphaproteobacteria; order Zavarziniales; family Zavarziniaceae; genus Zavarzinia. The sequence goes on from JAQVKV010000041.1 coordinate 6,490, forward strand.
GGCCGATAAAAGGGCCGCCTTCGCGGGCGAGCGGGTGTAGCTCAGTTGGTTAGAGCGCCGGCCTGTCACGCCGGAGGTCACGGGTTCGAGCCCCGCCACTCGCGCCACCGCGAAGAGGAAAGAGCCGCGCCGACGGAGTCGGGGCGGCTTTTTTCTTGCCCGCGACGTTTTCGCGAATGCGTTTCAAACGCAATAATTCGAGGCTCGCGCCGAGTCGAATTCGACTTTTGTCTCAACGCGATGACGGCGTTCGCTGCGTCGCGATAGGAAGACGCGCTTTGCGCTGGACCGATCACTTTCTTTGAGATAATCCGGCGCCTATACTCCTTCGACAGAAAGGGGATGGCTTCGGGTTCGACGGCGGATGCAGAGGATCTCCGTTTGCCGGACACGGTAAGTCAGCCTCACTGACCTTTCCTCGCGTTTGACGGATCCCGCATGGACGAGCTGCTCAGGGAATATCTGCCGATCCTGATTTTTCTCGGGGTCGCACTCGCGCTGTCGATCGTCATGATCGTCGCCTCCCTCATCGCCGGCGAGCAGAAGCCGGATGCGGAAAAGCTTTCCGCCTATGAATGCGGTTTCGATGCGTTCTCGGACGCGCGCGGCCGCTTCGACGTCAAGTTCTACCTGGTGTCGATTCTCTTCATCATCTTCGACCTCGAAGTGGCGTTCCTCTTCCCCTGGGCCGTGTCGCTGGGCGACATCGGCACCTTCGGGTTCTGGTCGATGATGGTGTTCCTTGGCGTGCTCACCGTGGGCTTCGCCTATGAATGGAAGAAGGGGGCTCTCGAATGGGAGTGATCACCAAGGCCGGCGATGCCGGCGTGCCGGTCAAGGACCCGTTCTTCACCGATATTTCCGACGAACTGGCGGACAAGGGCTTCCTCGTCACCAATCTCGACGCCCTGGTGAACTGGGCGCGGACCGGTTCGCTGTGGTGGATGACCTTCGGTCTCGCCTGCTGCGCCGTCGAGATGATGCATTCCTCGATGCCGCGCTACGACATGGAACGCTTCGGCGTCGCCCCGCGCGCCTCGCCGCGCCAGTCCGACGTGATGATCGTCGCCGGCACGCTGACCAACAAGATGGCGCCCGCCATGCGCAAGGTCTACGACCAGATGTCGGAGCCGCGCTGGGTCATCTCCATGGGCAGCTGCGCCAACGGTGGCGGCTATTATCACTATTCCTATTCGGTGGTGCGCGGCTGTGATCGCATCGTGCCGGTGGACGTCTATGTGCCGGGCTGTCCGCCCACGGCCGAGGCGCTCCTCTACGGCATTCTGCAGCTGCAGAAGAAGATCCGCCGCACCCAGACCATCGCCAGGTAAGGGCCAAGACATGGCGCTTTATCCCAATGCCGATATCCAGGCGGCTTTCGTCGCGCGACTCGAAGCCCTGATGGGCGAGGGGGCGCTGGGCCTCACCGCCGTCACCGTCGCTCACGACGAGATCACGGTGACCGCCGAGACGGCCAAGGTCGCCGAGCTGCTCGTCGCGCTGAAGGCCGATAAGGCCCTGCTGCTCGACCAGCTCGTCGACATCTGCGGTGTCGACTATCCCGAGCGCGACAAGCGCTTCGACGTCGTCTACCACCTGCTGTCCATGCGCAAGAACATGCGCCTGCGCGTGAAGCTGAAGACCGACGAGGACACCCCGGTGCCGAGCGTCGTCGACATCTTCCCGACCGCCGGCTGGTTCGAGCGCGAAGCCTGGGACATGTACGGCATCTTCTTCGACGGCAATCCGGACCTGCGCCGCATCCTCACCGACTATGGTTTCGAGGGGCACCCCTTGCGCAAGGACTTCCCGCTGACCGGCTATGTCGAGCTGCGCTACGACGAAGAGCAGAAGCGCGTCGTCTACGAGCCCGTGAAGCTGACCCAGGAATTCCGCCGCTTCGATTTCCTGAGCCCCTGGGAAGGCGCCAAATACATCCTGCCCGGTGACGAGAAGGCGGCCCCGGCCGCTCCGCCGGCGCCGGCCAAGAACTGACGGGACGGTCGCCATGTCCGAAGTCGACATCAAATCCTACAGCCTGAACTTCGGGCCGCAGCATCCGGCGGCCCACGGCGTGCTGCGTCTCGTCATCGAACTCGACGGCGAGATGATCGAACGCTGCGATCCGCACGTCGGCCTCCTGCACCGGGGCACGGAAAAGCTGATCGAGCACAAGACCTACATGCAGGCGGTGCCCTATTTCGACCGGCTGGACTACGTCTGCCCGATGAATCAGGAGCATGCCTTCGTTCTCGCCGCCGAGAAGCTGATCGGCTGCAAGATCCCGGAACGCGCGCAATACATGCGCGTGCTCTGGTGCGAGATCGGGCGCATCGCCAATCACCTGATGAACACCATGGCCCACGGCATGGACGTGGGCGCGCTCACCCCCATTCTCTGGGGCTTCGAGGAGCGCGAGAAGCTGATGGGCTTCTACGAGCGGGTGTGCGGCGCGCGCCTGCACGCTGCCTATTTCCGCGTCGGCGGCGTCCATCAGGACATGCCGGCGGGTCTTGCCGAAGACATCATGGAATGGACCGAGACCTTCCCCAAGGTGCTCGACGACCTCGAGACCCTGATCGTCGGCAATCGCATCTTCAAGCAGCGCAACGTCGACATCGGCGTCGTCTCGGCCGAGGACGCGATCGCATGGGGCTTTACCGGCCCCATGCTGCGCGGTTCGGGTGTCGCCTGGGATCTGCGCAAATCGCAGCCCTATGACGCCTACGACAAGATGGATTTCGACGTTCCCGTGGGCCGGAACGGCGATTGCTACGATCGTTTCGTGCTGCGCTTCTACGAAATGCGCGAGTCGCTGAAGATCATCCGCCAGGCCATCCAGCAGATGCCGGAAGGCCCTGTGATGACCGAGGACGGCAAGGTGGCGCCGCCGAAGCGTGGCGACATGAAGCGGTCGATGGAAGCGCTGATCCATCACTTCAAGCTTTACACCGAGGGTTTCCACGTCCCGGCCGGCGAAGTCTACGCGGCCGTCGAGGCGCCCAAGGGCGAATTCGCCGTCTATCTGGTCGGCGACGGCACCAACAAGCCCTATCGCTGCATGATCCGCGCGCCGGCCTTCGTGCACCTCCAGGCCATGGATTTCATGGCCACGGGG
>JAQVKV010000042.1 GCA_028694545.1 Zavarzinia sp.
GAACAGGTTCCAAAGGCCGGCGGCCTTCGCCTTCTGCTTCAGTTCCTCGACGATCCGGGTCGGCTGCCAGCGGTCGCCCTCCGAGACTTCCTGCTCGAAGCGGTGCTCGTTCGGGTAGACGTGCTCGTCCATGAAGGCGGTGACCCGCTCGATCAGGGCCTTCACCTTGTCGGAATATTCGAAGTCCATCGTTCAGACCTTTCGCGTGTCAGTTGGGCGTCACGCGCAGCGTGTTGGTGGGCGAGCGTTCCTCCAGGATGTCCTGCATCCGGATCTCGATCGCCTTTTTGATGGTCGGGTGGGTGATGATGTAGAAGCGGCCCTCGCGCACCGCCTCCAGGGTGATGCGGGCGATGTCGGCGGCGGTCAGCTTGCCGGCCGCGATCGCCTTGCGCATCAGCTCGGCATAAATCTCCCCTTCCGGATTGGCGTCCGCCAGTTCCGCCGGGCGGTTGCGCTCCGAATGGCCGATGCCGGTCGGCACGAAGGCAGGGCACAGCACCGAAACTCCGACCGGCAGCTTGCCCAGCGTCAGTTCATGGTGCAGGCATTCGGACAGGGTGACGACGCCATGCTTCGAGACGCAATAGACGCTCGATCCCGGCGGCGAGACGAGACCGGCGGCGGACGCCGTATTGACCACATGAGCGGGCTGGCCCTGCGCCAGCATGCGCGGCACGAAGCTGCGAATGCCATGGACGACCCCCATCAGGTTGACGTCCAGCACCCATTTCCAGTCGTCGAGCGTGGTGGTCCAGGTCGGCCCCGAGACCGCGACACCCGCATTGTTGAAGAGAAGATGGGCAGCGCCGAAGCGGCCATAGGTCGCTTCCGCCAGGGCCTCGACGTCGTTCGGCTTCGAGACGTCGCAACGCTGCTCCAGAACTTCGGTGCCGGCGGGCAGCAGGGCGACCGTCGCCCCGATGCCCGCCGCGTCCCTGTCGGCGAGGACGAGCTTCATGCCCGCCGCCGCGCATTGGATCGCCAGTTCGCGGCCAAAGCCGCTGGCCGCGCCGGTGATCACCGCGACCTTGCCGTCCAGTTCCCGCACCTTGGAAAACTCCCCGCTTGCGATTTTTCTTTTGTTTCTTGGTCGTGTTCTTGTCCTTGGCCCGGTGGTCAGCGCCACCGGTTGCCCAGAGATTAGCCGGACGACATCCTGCGTCTAATGAATGTTTTTGAGCAGGATATATAAATTTCATGCATGAAATGGGCTGGCGCCCCCTGATACCGCCTCAGCCCGCGGAGGAATCCTGGTCCGGGCTCCCCTCGCCGGTCAGGACGGCGAACGCCCGCTCCATCAGGGGGACGCAGTTCTCGGCCCCTTCTCCCGAAAGCACCTCCACCCCAAGGACATGGCGGAAGATGGCGATCCCGCAGAGAGAGGCGGCGAGCAACGTCGCCCGCTCCGTGGCGTCAACCTCGAAACGGCCAGCCAAGGGATCGATGAAACCGCGCCGGATGAAATCCCGCAGCAAGGGCCTCGCCTGCGGACTGGAGAGAGACCGCACCAGCACGGACAGCGAGCGCAGCGAAACCTCCTCGTCCTCCTCATCCACCCTTTCAACCAGCCGCCGCGCCAGAGACGCGGCGAGTGCGCCCTGCTCCACCGCCAACACGTCGCTCGCCTGGGAGGCGGCCTCGTTGACCGCGACGAACAACTGCTCCTTCGAGCCGAAGCTGCGATGCACCAGCGCGACATCGACCCCGACATCCGCCGCGATCTGGCGAAGCGACGTCTCCTCATAGGACTGGGCGGCGAAGCGGCGGAGAGCCGCCTGCAAAATGAGTTCCCGCGTCTCGGCCGCCGAGCGGCGCGTGGTCACTGCGCCGCTCGGCGCGATCTTGGGACTTGCCATCTGGTCACGCTGCTCCTAGCCTTCAGACAAGTCAACACGTGTTGACTTTTCACGACGCCCCTTGCGCGGTTTAGAGATTTGGCAATGAAGACGTCGCGGCGGAAAACATGGCTGGTCGTCCTGGCGCTGGTTGCGCTGGCCAGCGCCGGCTATTGGGCATGGCGTCAGTCCACCGCCGGTGAACTGCCGCCGGGGATCGCCGCCGGCAACGGTCGCCTCGAGGCGACGGAAATCGATATCGCCACCAAGACCGCCGGTCGCCTTGCCGAGATCCTGGTGAACGAAGGGGATTTCGTCACGGCGGGGCAGGTCATCGCCCGCATGGACACACGCCAGCTCGAAGCTCAGATCCGCGAGGCCGAAGCCCAGTTGCGCCGGGCCGCCATCGGCGTCGAGACCGCCCGCAGCCAGGTCACCCAGCGCGAGGCGGAACAGGATGCCGCGAAAGCCGTGGTCGCCCAGCGCGAGGCCGAAGGGGCGGCGGCGGACAAGAAGCTCGCCCGCTCGGAAAGCCTCGCCGGACGCGGCAATGTCTCGGCCCAGACCCTGGACGACGATCGGGCCGCCGCCGAATCCGCCAAGGCGGCGGTCGCCGCCGCCCGGGCCCAACTCGCCGCCGCGGCCGCCGCGATCGGCGCGGCGAAATCCGCCGTCATCGGCGCGGAGGCCGACGTTGAAGCCGCGCGCGCCACGATCGAGCGCCTCAACGCCGATCTCGCCGACAGCGCCCTGCAGGCCCCGCGCGATGGCCGCATCCAGTACAAGGTGGCCCAACCGGGCGAAGTGCTGGCCGCGGGAGGCAGGGTCGCCAACATGGTCGATCTCGGCGACGTCTACATGACCTTCTTCCTGCCGACCGAGCAGGCTGGCCGGGTCGCGCTGGGCACCGAGGTCCGCCTGATGCTGGATGCCGCCCCCGGGGTGGTCGTGCCGGCCCGGATCTCCTTCGTCGCCGATGTCGCCCAGTTCACGCCGAAGACCGTGGAGACGGAAGAAGAGCGGCTGAAGCTGATGTTTCGCATCCGCGCCCGGATCGCCCCCGAACTGCTGATCAAATATCTGCGTCAGGTGAAGACCGGCCTGCCGGGCATGGCCTATGTCCGGCTGGCGGAAGGGGCGAAATGGCCCGACGTGGTGAGCGGCGCGCCGGTCGAATGACCATGGACACCCCCGCCCCGACAACCACGGATCGGGATGCCGTCGTCCGGCTGGGCGCCGTCAGCCTGTCCTATGGCCGGACACGGGCGCTGGAAAATGTAACCTTATCGATCCCGAAAGGCCGCAGCATCGGCCTGATCGGACCGGATGGCGTCGGCAAGTCCAGCCTGCTGTCGCTGGTCGCGGGGGCGAGGGCCTTGCAGTCGGGGCAGGTCTTCGTGCTTGGCGGCGATATGGCGTCGCGCCGGCACCGCCAGGCGGTCTGCCCGCGCATCGCCTTCATGCCCCAGGGGCTGGGCAAGAATCTCTACCCCACCCTTTCGGTGCGGGAAAACGTGGATTTCTTCGGCCGCCTGTTCGGCCACGACCGGCACGAGCGCGAGGCCCGCATCCGCCATCTGCTGGAGAGCACGGGCCTTGCCCCCTTCGCGGCGCGTCCGGCGGGCAAGCTGTCGGGCGGGATGAAGCAGAAGCTGGGGCTGTGCTGCGCCCTGATCCACGACCCCGACCTGCTGATCCTGGACGAGCCGACCACTGGCGTCGATCCCCTGTCCCGGCGCCAGTTCTGGGACCTGATCGACAGTATCCGCGCCAACCGCCCGGGCATGAGCGTGATCGTCGCCACGGCCTATATGGAGGAGGCCGCGCGCTTCGACTGGCTGGTCGCCATGCACGGTGGCCGCGTGCTCGCCACCGGCACGCCCGCCGAGATGCTGCGCGAGACCGGCGCCGCCGACCTCGACGCCGCCTTCATCGCCCTCCTGCCCGAAGAGATCCGCCGGCGCCACGCGCCGGTGACCATCCCGCCCCGGCCGGACAGCGACGGCGACTGGGCGATCGAGGCGGACGGGCTGACCATGCGCTTTGGTGATTTCACCGCGGTCGATCATGTCTCCTTCCGGATCCCGCGCGGGGAAATCTTCGGCTTTCTCGGCTCCAACGGCTGCGGCAAAACCACCACCATGAAGATGCTGACCGGCCTGCTCGAGGCGAGCGAGGGCAGGGCCAGACTCTTCGGCCATGCGGTCAATGCCGGCGACCTGCGGACACGGCGCCGGGTCGGTTACATGTCCCAGGCCTTCTCGCTCTATGGCGAACTGACCGTGCACCAGAATCTGGTACTGCACGCAAGGCTCTTCGCCCTGCCCGAGGCGCAAATCCCCGGCCGCGTCGCCGAGATGGCGGACCGTTTCGACCTCGCGGAAGTCATGAGCATGCTGCCGGACGAATTGCCCCTCGGCATCCGGCAGCGCCTCTCGCTGGCCGTCGCCATGATCCATGCCCCCGAAATGCTGATCCTGGACGAGCCGACCTCGGGGGTCGACCCGATCGCCCGGGACCAGCTGTGGCGTATCCTCATCAGCCTGTCCCGGCAAGACCGGGTAACCATCTTCGTTTCCACCCATTTCATGAACGAGGCGGAACGCTGCGACCGTATCTCGCTCATGCATGCGGGCAAGGTCCTCGTCAGCGACACCCCCGAGGCCATCACCCGTTCCCGAAAGGCTGCCACGCTCGAAGAGGCTTTCATCGCCTATCTCGAGGACGCCGCGACCAAGGCTCCCCCCCACACGCCGGTCGCGACAGTGGCAGCCCGGCCGGTGCCGGATCCCCCCCCGGCACCGGCCCCCATTCCGGAGCAAGCAAGGCATCGCCCCACCTTCTCCTTCCGCCGGCTCTACAGTTTCACCCGGCGCGAATCCCTAGAGCTGCAGCGCGACCCGATCCGGGCAACGCTCGCCCTGCTCGGCAGCGTCATCCTGATGTTCATCATGGGTTACGGCATCTCCATGGATGTCGAGGAACTGCCCTTCGCCGTGCTCGACCTCGACCAGACGACGCTGAGCCGCGACTACATCCAGGAACTCTCGGGCTCGCGCTATTTCATCGAACACGCGCCGATCGCCAGCCACAAGGAGATGGACGCCCGCATGACGTCCGGCGAACTCTCCATGGCGGTCGAGATCCCGCCCGGCTTCGCCCGCGATGTCGCCCACGGCCGGCAGGTCACCCTCGGGGTCTGGTTCGATGGCGCCATGCCGTCCCGGGCTGAGACCGTGCAGGGTTACATCCAGGGCATGCACGCGCAGTGGCTGACCCAGAAGGCGCGCCTGCTCTACGGCGACGCCGCGACCGCCGGCCTCTTCAACATCGAGACGCGCTACCGCTACAACCCCAATGTGGAAAGCCTGGTCGCCATGGTGCCGGCGGTGATCCCCATCCTGCTGATGATGATCCCCGCCATGCTGACCGCGCTGTCGGTGGTGCGCGAAAAGGAACTCGGCTCCATCATCAATTTCTATGTCACGCCAACGACGCGGCTCGAATTCCTGATCGGGAAGCAGATCCCCTATGTGGCGCTTGCCATGCTGAACTGGCTGCTGCTCACCATCCTGGCGGTCACGGTCTTCGGCGTGCCGTTCACCGGCAGCCTGGCGGCCTTCGCGCTCGGCGCCCTTCTGTATGTCGTCTCGGCCACTGGCCTTGGCCTGCTCATCTCCACCTTCATGAAGAGCCAGGTCGCCGCCGTCTTCGGCACCGCGGTGCTGACCCTGCTGCCGGCGGTCCAGTTCTCGGGCCTGATCAATCCGATTTCCTCGATGGAAGGGGCGGGCGCCTTCATCGGCCGCATCTATCCGACCACCTATTTCATCACAATCTCGCGCGGGACCTTCTCGAAGGCGCTCGAGTTCGCCGATCTCTGGCAGGCCCTGCTGCCCCTGCTGATCATCGCGCCGGTCCTGATCGGGCTTTGCGCCTCGGCCCTGAAGAAACAGGCGGGCTGACCATGCGCGGGCTCACCATCCTCCACCTCGGGGTCAAGGAATTGCGCGGACTGTGGCGCGATCCCATGATGCTGGTGCTCGTCCTCTACGCCTTCACCTTCGCGGTCTATACGGCGGCAACCGCCATGCCCGAGACCCTGAGCCGAGCCCCCATCGCCATCGTCGACGAAGACCGCTCGCCGCTTTCGACAAGGATCATCGGGGCCTTCTACCCGCCCTATTTCACGCCGCCCGTGCTGATCGACCCGCAGGAGATGGATGCCCGCATGGACGCGGGGCTGGATACGTTCGCGCTCGACATTCCGCCCGATTTCCAGCGCGACGTGCTGGCCGGTCGCAGCCCGACCATCCAGTTGAACGTGGATGCGACGCGCATGAGCCAGGCCTTCACGGGCAATGGCTATATCCAGAGCATCGTATCGAGCGAGGTCTCGGAATTCGCCGAACACTATCGCAGCCTCACCGCGCCGACCGTCGACCTTGCCCTGCGCGCGCGCTTCAATCCCGGACTGAACCAGTCCTGGTTCGGCGCCATCGTCGAGATCATCGACAACATCACCATGCTGGCGATCGTACTGACCGGCACCGCCCTGATCCGCGAGCGCGAGCACGGTACGGTCGAGCACCTGTTGGTCATGCCCATCACCCCCTTCGAGATCATGACCGCCAAGGTCTGGTCCATGGCCCTTGTGGTTCTGGCGGCTTCCGCCTTTTCGCTCGTCGTCGTTGTACAGGGCCTGCTGCAGGTTCCGATACACGGCTCGATCGGGCTGTTTCTCGCCGGTGCCGCGCTGCATCTCTTCGCCACCACGGCGCTTGGCATCGTGCTCGCGACGCTGGCGGGCTCCATGCCCCAATTCGCGCTGCTGCTGATGCTCGTCCTGCTGCCCCTGCAGATCCTGTCCGGCGGCGTCACCCCCCGGGAGAGCATGCCTGAATTCGTCCAGACCGTGATGCTGGCGGCGCCCAATACCCATTTCGTGCAGATGGCCCAGGCAATCCTGTTCCGTGGGGCGGGGTTTTCCGTCGTCTGGCCCCAGTTGCTCGCCCTTGTGGGCATCGGCACCCTGTTCTTCGCCTTCGCCCTCGCCCGCTTCCGGCAAAGCCTGCGATAGGCCGGGCTTGCCCGGTGGACGGGGCGGCCATACCCTGCATTCCGTGAATGCGCTTTCGCGGGATACATGAAATCCATGCATGTCGGACGGTTGGACCTGAACCTGCTGGTGGTCCTCGACGCCATCTTCACCGAGGGCGGCATCACCCAGGCGGCGGCCAAGCTGAACCTGACCCAACCGGCGGTGAGCCACGCGCTCGCCCGCCTGCGCGACCTCCTCGGCGATCCCTTGTTCGTGCGCGCCGGGCGCGGCCTGACCCCCACGCCCTTTGCCCGCAACCTGATCGATCCCGTGCGCCAGTCCCTGCGCGGGCTGGAGATCGCCCTGTCGGAAGCGGCGCATTTCGATCCCGCCACCAGCCGGCGACGTTTCATCCTCGGCATCCGCGACGTGCTGGAAGCCCGCATCCTGCCCGCCCTGCTCCACCGCATCACCGAAGAGGCGCCGGGGGTCGACCTGTCGGCGATCCATATCGACCGGCGCGAGCTGGAAGGCGAACTGGCCGCCGGCCGGGTGGATGCCGCCCTCGACATCTGGCTGGGCCTGCCCGAACGCATCCACCGCCGCCTGATGATGGAGGACCGTTTCGTGGTCATCGCGCGCAGCGGGCACCCCCGCGTACGCGGGCGCATCGATCTCGACGGCTATCTGGCGGAACAGCATGTCCTCGTTTCGGCGCGGACGGCGGGGCCGGGGCTCGAGGACGTGGAACTGGCCCGGCACGGCCACAGTCGCCATGTCCGCCTGCGCTGCCAGCATTATTTCGCAGGCTGCCGCGTGGTCAGCCAGACCGATCTCGTCCTGACCATGACCGAGCATTACGCCCGCATCACCAATCGCCCCTTCGCCAACCAGATCCTGCCCTTCCCCCTGGAGGCCCCGGGGCTCGACGCCTATCTCTACTGGCACGCCAATGTCGAGGCGGATCCGGCCAACCGCTGGCTGCGGCGGGTGATCGCCGAGACCATGGCATCCCTGCCCACGCGGGATCTCTGATCCGGCGTAACCAGAACGGCGACATTCGCCCGGCATCAGCCCATTTTGAATGCTCTTGTGCTCCAATTCTGGGGGACCCTGCCCCTAGTCTCGGACATGATGCGGCGCACAAATTTCATGCACTCCCCGCAAGACCACAACCGATGGTCACAGCCGAGGGAATCCGTGTCGGTGGAGGCGGAAGCCTGGGTCGTCGACCTGGAGCTTGCTGACAACTCTGTTCAAGATCTTGATTTCTTTACATCTATGTCAGAAAAGGCGCGGGCGGCACGTTTGCGCCGCCCCATGGACCGGCAGCGCTTCAGCCGGGGCCGAGCCGCGCTGCGCCAGATTCTCGCCCGACGGACGGGTATTGCACCGCAGCACCTGGATATTATTCCTGATGCATCCGGTCGTCCGCACTTGCAGGGAATCGACCATCTGGATTTCAATTGCTCCCGAACCGGCAGTTTCGCCGTCATCGCGTTGTCACAGGGGTGCCGCCTCGGCATCGACATCGAGCAGCGCCGCGACGATTTCCCCTGCCGGCAGATGGCCCACACCTTTTTTTCGGCCTCGGAGAACGCGACCCTGTCCCGCCTGCCCGACGAATGTCACACCGCCGGTTTTTTCCAGGCCTGGGTATCCAAGGAAGCCTGCGTGAAAGCCTGGGGCATGGGACTTTCCCTGCCGCTCGCCGCTTTCGACGTCGAGGCGGACCCCGCGCGGCGTCCCGCCCTGCTGGAGCACCGGCCGGGTGACGCGCCGCTATGGCTCTATCCGCTGACGGGACCGGCGCACCATGTGGTGGCGCTGGCTGCCGACCGGCCGCTGCGGCGCATCGATGTCAATCATGTCTCGCTGTCGGACTTGTGCCGGCCAGTGCCCTGAGATGATGGGCGGCATGCGCCATGGATGGGGCCAATGCTCCTGTCGGCGCGCGCGCGCGCTCCCTACCATGGCGCCGGTCTCCACAAGGCGGGTTCTGTCCTGATGCGTATCACCATTCTTGCGGTCGGCACCCATGGCGATGTGCGGCCCTTCCTGGCGCTGTCCCGCGAACTCCAGGCGCGCGGCCATGCGGTCACCATCACCACCGGCCGCAATTTCGAGGGACTGATACGCGGCCACGGCATCGGCTTCGCGCCGATGACCGCCGACTATGAGAAACTCATGCGCAATTCTCCCGAGATGGTCGAGGCGGGCATGAGCCTCGTCAAGGGCACGCGGCTGATGCGTTCCCTCCTGCTCGACATGGCGCAGCACTGGGCCGAGGAAGGCATGGCCGCCTGCCAGGACGCCGAACTGATCGTCGGCCAGGGCTCGGGTACCGTGCTGGCGCTGTCGCTGGCGGAGGCCCTGAACGTGCCCTCGGTGCAGGTGCAGTTCCAGCCGGTCACGCCCTGCGGCGACATTCCGCCCGTCATGCTGCCGCCGAGCCCCTTCCGCCTGCCCGGCTTCATCAACAAGGGCCTCTACCACGGCTTGCGCATCACCATCTGGCAATTGTTCGAGGATGCGATCAACGACGTGGTGCGCAAGGACCTGGGCCTGCCGCCGCTGACCTATTCGGACGTCTACCGCAACCAGGCGCCGGAACGCCGCCGCATCCTCTATGCCTATTCGGAACAGG
>JAQVKV010000043.1 GCA_028694545.1 Zavarzinia sp.
CCGCCCGTCGAAGAAGGGCAGGGGGACTGCGCGCCAGCCGCTGGGGGCATCTTCTTTCGCGGCGCGGGCGAATTCGGTGAAGGCGGCGCCCGCGCGCAATAGGGGCCCGGGACCGCCCCGGGCCAGCACGCGGGCCTCCCGCTCGGGTCCGATCAGACGGCGGAAATCCTTAAACTTGAGGGCGGCACCGAGCAGGGCGACCGGCAGGGCCTGGCCTTCCTCCTGCGCAAGGCCGGGCAGGACACGGGCGAGAGCCGGCACGTCATCGCCCGCGGCGGCGAGCAGGGGCGCAAGGGCGGAGACGGCGTCGCGTCCGGCGGCGAATTCCTGAATCACCGGCGGCGCACCGGCCAATGTCGGCTGGCTGGTCTGGACGACCGCAGGCCGCGTGCCGGCGGCGACTGGCTGTCGGCTTACGACTTCAAGCAGAAGACGGGTGCCGGTGGCGATGGCGGGTGGCGCGTCCGCAATCGTCACGCGGCTGCCATCGGCGGCGCGCAGGGTCAGGGTTATGGTGCCGTCCGGCTGGGGCTGGCGTGCCGTCACGGTGACGGGCAGGGCGTTTTCGCTCACCCGGGCGCCGCCCAGATGAACGGCGAGGGAGAATTGGCGCCCACCCTCCGCCATGACCTGCACCGCCTGGAAGAGGGAGCGGGGGGCCGTGGGCTCGCCGCCTTCCGGCGGCGGGGCGCTGCCGAGATATTGCAGGTCGAAGGCGCGGACGGCACCGCGCGCCGAGGCCCCGCGCAGCAGGACGGACAGGAGTTCACCCGAACGGATCACCTCGACCGAAAGGGGGGCCCCGGGTGGTGGCAGGCTCGGGTTTTCGCCGGTCACGGCGAAGAGACCGGCATTGGTGACGATGGTGGGGCGCCCAGCTTCGTCCGGGCCACCCATCAGGGCTTCCAGCACGAGGCCGGGGTCGAGGCGCAGCAATTCCGCCGCGAGACGGACGGCCGGAGCGGCAAGGCCGCTGGAAGACACGGTCGGGGCCGGCGGTGCGGGTTGCTGAGGGCTGCCCCCTTCGGTGCCCTGGCGGGCGAGGCCGGTGTCGGTCGACTGGCGTGCATTGTCCGTCGCCGTGCCGAGGCGCGGCGCCGCCAGCGGGCCTGAGATCGGGTCGCTCACGAGGGGGCGGCCTTGACGAGGGCCGCCGCCAGGGCTTCCACGTCGGCGGCGGCATCGGCATTCGGGTGGCGCGTCAGGAACGGCGTCTGGTAACGGATCGCGTCCTTCACCTTGTTGTCGCGGCGCACGATGCCGGCCAGCGGGGGCGAGAATTTGAGGAAACTCTCGCAGGCGCGCTTCAGCGTGGCATAGGTGCGCTCGCCCTCGGCCTTCGAGCTGGCCATGTTGACGACGATGCGCAGGTCGGGCTTCGGGGTCAGGCGGCTAGCCACCTTGATGAAGGCATAGGCATCGGTCAGCGAGGTCGGCTCGTCCGTCGCGACGACGAGGACGGCGCCGCCGGTCGAGGCGAGGATGAGCTGGGTCGCGTCGATGCCGGCGCCGATGTCGACAATCACCTGGTCGTAGCGTGGCGAGAGATCGAGAATGCCCTGGCGCAGGGCGGAGACCTCGGCCCTCGTGAGCGACGACAGGGCGCCCGACCCCGACTTGCCGGCGACGACGTCGAAGCCCGTCGAATCGACATGGGTGATGGCGGCGCCGACGTCCGCGCCCGTGGCGATCACGCCGCCCAGGTCCTGTTCGGGCATCAGGCCCAGCTGGATGTCGACATTGGCGAGACCGAGATCACCATCGAACAGCAGCACATGCTTGCCCGCCCTTGCCAGCGCGTGGGAAAGGGTGATGGCCAGCCATGTCTTGCCGACGCCGCCCTTGCCCGAGGCGATCGCCGTGACGCGCTTCGCCTCCGGCTTGCGCTGGACGAGGCTGGGGGCAAAGGGCTGGTTCAGGGCCATGGGGGTTTCGCTGTTCATTGGGCGGCCTCCTCGAGGGAAGGATCGGCTTCGATGTGGTCGTAGTCCTGCATGATCAGGCGGGCGAGATCGGCGGCGTCGATCGGGCGCAGGCCCTGGCCGACGAAGGGGCTGGCGCTGACTTCGGCGATGGCAAGGCCGCCACCGTCCGCGGCCGCGATCAGGCTGCCCAGGCGCCTTGTCGCATCCAGACGGGTCATGATCATGCGCCGCGCCCCGAGGCGGGCAAAGGCGCGGGCCGTGTCCATGGCGTCATGGGCGTCGATGCCGGCGGCCATGACCATCACGGGCTCCACGTCGGCAGCGGCGAGAAGGCGGGTTAACTGGGTCATTTCCTGTTCATCGAAGGGATTGACGCCGGCGGTATCGATCACGGCCCGGCGCGACCGCGCGCCGCCGTGTTCCGTCTTGGCGAGTTCGGCCGGATTGGTGGCAAGGCCGAGCGGCTGGTTCATCGCCCGTAGATAGGCTTCCAGCTGGGCGGTGGCCCCCGCCTTCAGCGTATCGGTGCTGACGACGCGCAAAGGCGTCCCGGCGGTGGCGGCGCGCGCGGCAATCTTCGCCGTCACCACCGTCTTGCCGACACCGGGCGTGCCCACCAGCATGATCGAGCGCGCGGGTTGATCCGCCAGCGGCTGGAAGCGCAGCAGGGTCGAGAAGGCATGGGCCAGCGCGTCGGATGGCGTGCCGCCCTCGAAGGCGGCGGCGGTGCGTACCACCCGCTCGATGAGGCGGCGCGGCGTGCGGTGATATTCCAGGGCGCGGGTGATCTGGCGCGCGAAGGCGGCGCGGTCCCGGCTCTCCACGGCATCCGGCCGGGCTGGCTGGCTGATCCGTTCGAGGCGGTCGGCCAGCAGGGCTTCCACCGCGTCGGTTTCCTCGGGCCGGTGGTGGGCGAAGGGATCAGGCCGGCGGCCGAGGGCCGCGCGCGGATCGGGCAGGGGCTCGGGCGGCGCGGCGGGCGGCGGATTCTCGATCGCCGCCACCACCTCGACCATGCCGCGCGCGGCGCGCCGCGTCGAGACGATGATGGCGTCGGGGCCGAGCGCCTTGCGGATCTCGGCCATGGCCTCGGCCATATTGGCGGCGTGGAAGGTGCGAAGCCGCAACGCTCAGTCCCTCCGTCAGATCTGGCCCAGCGTGCGGATGCGCGCGCGGGGATGGATTTCGTTCTGTGACATGACAACGGTCTGTGGCCGGAAGCGTTCGATGATCGAACGGACATAGGGACGGATCGCCGGGCTGGTCAGCAGCACCGGCAGTTCGCCGTCGGCGGCGATGCGATCGAAGCCCTGCTTCACGGCCTGGATGAACTGCTGCAGCCGGCTCGGTGCCAGGGTGAGCTGCTTTTCCTCGCCCGGGCCGACCAGGGCCTCGGCGAAGGCCTGTTCCCAGTCGGGGGAGAGCGGGAGCAGCGGAATATAGCCGCCGGGCCCCGTATTGGCGAAGGAGATCTGGCGCGCCAGGCGGCTGCGCACATGTTCGGTGATGACCATGATGTTCTGGCTGTAGCCGACCGCCTCGCCGATCCCTTCCAGGATGGTGGGCAGGTCCCGGATCGAGATCCGCTCGGACAGAAGCTGCTGCAGCACCCGCTGTACGCCCGCCAGGGTGAAGCGCGCCGGGACCAGGTCCGCCACCAGCTTCTGCTGCGGCTTCGGCAATTCGTCCAGCAGCTTCTGCGTCTCGGCGTAGGACAGCAACTCGGCCATGTTGTCCTTGATCATCTCGGTCAGATGCGTGGTGATCACGGTCGCGGGGTCGACCACGGTCAGGCCGCGGAACTGGGCCTCCTCGCGCAGGGAGGGGTCGATCCAGGTGGCGGACAGGCCGAAGGTCGGCTCCACCGTGGGCTCGCCCGGCAGGCTCACGGCGTCACCGCGCGGGTCCATGGCCAGCAGCATGTGCGGGCGGATGTCACCCTTGCCCGCTTCCATCTCCTTCAGGCGAAGGACATAGGTATTCGAGGCGAGCTGGACATTATCGAGAATGCGGACGGAGGGCATGACGAAGCCCATCTCGGCCGCGATCTGGCGGCGCAGCGCCTTGATCTGGTCCGTGATGCGCGGGCCCGTCGAATCGTTGATCAGGGGGATCAGGCCATAGCCGAGTTCGAGGCGCAGGCTGTCGATGGCGAGTGCGGAGGAAATGGGCTCCTCCGCCGGCACCGCGCGCTTCTGCTCGGCCTCGATGCGGCGGTTCTCGGTCTCGACGTCGGCGGTCTGCTTGCGCTCGATCCGGTATGCGGCATAGCCGGCGCCGACCGCGAGGATCAGGAAAGGCACCGCCGGCATGCCGGGCAGCAGGGCGAGCACGAAGGCCAGCGCCGCCGCCATGCCCATGGCCCGGGGGGAACCGCCGAGCTGACCGAACAGGGCCTTGTCCGCGCTGCCCCTGGTGCCGCCCTTGGTCACCATCAGGCCGGCGGCGGTCGAGACGATGAGCGCCGGGAACTGGGAGACGAGGCCGTCACCCACCGTAAGGGTCGAATAGGTGCGCATGGCGTCGCCCGCCGACATGCCTTCCTGCATCGTGCCGATGACGATGCCGCCGATCAGGTTGATCGCGGTGATCAGCAGGCCGGCGACGGCATCGCCGCGCACGAATTTGGCGGCACCGTCCATGGCGCCGAAGAAGGTGGATTCCTGCTCCAGCTCGGTACGGCGCCCGCGCGCTTCGGACTCGTCGATGATGCCGGCGGACAGGTCGGCGTCGATCGCCATCTGCTTGCCGGGCATGGCGTCGAGGGAGAAACGGGCCGCGACTTCGGCGATGCGGCCCGACCCCTTGGTGATGACGACGAAGTTCACGATCACCAGGATGGCGAAGACGATGACGCCGATCAGGAAATTGCCGCCCATGATCAGGCCGCCGAAGGCGCCGATCACGTCGCCCGCCGCATGGGTGCCCTCGTGGCCAAATTCGAGGATCAGGCGGGTGGAGGCGAGGTTCAGCGCCAGCCGCAGCATGGTCGCGATGAGCAGCACGGTCGGGAAGGCGGAGAAATCGAGCGGCTTCTCGATGAACAGCGACGTCATCAGGATCAGCACGCTCAGCGTGACGGAGAGCGCCAGCGAGATGTCGAGCAGCCAGCTCGGCATCGGGAAGATGAGCACGGTCAGGATGACCGTGACGCCGATCGCCAGCAGCACGTCGCCGCCGCGCAGCGCCGTCTGCAGCCGGCCGATCAGGGCCTGGGCGTCGAAACCCGAAGTGTTCTTGGCGTCGCTCATCGTCGCTCGCGATCTCAATAGGCGCTACGGGCCTCGCCGGGCATCGGCACGGGTACGCCTTCGTCGGTATATTGCTTCAGCTTGTTGCGCAACGTCCGGATGGAGATGCCGAGGATGTTCGCGGCATGGGTCCGGTTGCCGAGGCAATGGTCCAGCGTGTCCAGGATCAGGTCGCGCTCGACGTCGGCGACCGTGCGTCCGACGAGGCCGCGCCCAGCCCCCGCCGTGCCCGCGGCCCCGGCCGCAACCGCGATCGAGGCGGCGGCGGCGGTCGGGTTCGGCACCTCGGCCGGACGGCTGCCGTCCGGCAGGACGATGGCGGCGGGCTCGATCGTCGGCCCGGCCGAGAGCAGCACGGCGCGGTGCATGGTGTTTTCCAGCTCGCGCACGTTGCCCTTCCAGCCGTAACCGACGAGGATCTTCTGCGCCTCTTCCGTGATCACCTTGGGGCCGGTCGCGTTCAGTTCCGCGTACTTGCGGGCGAAATGGTCGGCCAGCAGCAGGATGTCGGCCGGGCGCTTGCGCAGCGCCGGGATCTTCAGGTTGACGACGTTCAGTCGGAACAGCAGATCTTCGCGGAAGGTGCCCTTGCGCACTTCTTCCGCGAGGTCGCGGTTCGAGGTGGCGATGACGCGGATGTCGACCTTCACGGGCTTGGCGCCGCCCACCCGGTCGATCTCGCGCTCCTGGATCGCGCGCAGCAGCTTTGCCTGCAGGCGCACGTCCATTTCCGAGATTTCGTCGAGCAGCAGGGTGCCGCCGTTCGCCTCCTCGAATTTGCCGACGCGGCGTGCGATGGCGCCGGTGAAGGCGCCCTTCTCATGGCCGAAGAGTTCGCTTTCCAGCAGGTTCTCGGGGATCGCCGCGCAATTGACCGAGACGAAGGGCGCCTGCGCGCGCTTGCTCTTGCGATGGACGTAGCGCGCCATCACTTCCTTGCCGGTGCCGCTCTCGCCGGTGATCAGGATCGAGGCTTCGGATGGTGCGACCTGATCGGCGAGGCGCACGACCTCGGCCATGGCGGGATCGCGGAAGATCAGGTTGTGACTTTCCTCGGCCACGGCTTCGAGCACGGCGGCGATCAGGTCCGGCTCGGGGGGCAGGGGGACATATTCCTTGGCGCCCGCGCGGATGGCGAGGACGGCGGCTCGCGTGTCGGTACCGATGCCGCAGGCGACCACGGGGACATGGATGTGTTCGGCCGCCAGCGCCTGGATCAGCGCGGCGATGTCCAGCCGCACGTCCACCATCAGGAGGTCCGCGCCGCGCCCGGCACGCAGGGCCGTCAGCGCGCCTTCGACCGAATCGGCGTGGGCGACCTTGGCGCCGCGCGCCATGGCGATCTTGGAAGCCGCCCCGAATTCTCCGGACAGGGAACCGACGATCATCAACCGCATGTTCAGACCCTCTCGACTTTCAGCGCCGGTCGCCCTTGATGATTTCCGTCATGGTGATGCCGAGCCGGTCCTCGACCACCACTACCTCGCCGCGGGCGACCAGGCGGTTGTTCACATAGATGTCGATCACATCGCCGACCTTGCGGTCCAGCTCGATCACCGCGCCCTTGCCGATGCGCAGCAACTGGCTGACCTGCATGCGCGACTTGCCGAGGACGGCGGAGACGGCGACGGGAATGTCGAACACCGCTTCCAGATCCTGGGCGGAGCGGATGACGTCCATATCGTCCACGGTCTCGGTCGTGGTCGACTGCAGTTCTTCGAAGTTCATGTCGTTGTCGGCGGACATGGCTCTGCTTCCTGGGGTCAGCGGCGGTGCGCGGTAACGTAGCGGGCGACGGCGGATTCGACGGCGCGGGAAAGGGCATCGGCATCGCGCAGGACGCCGCCATGGGCCCATTCGACGCGAACGTCGCCGCCCTTCATGGTGTCATCGCCTAGGATGACGAGGCGCCCGGGGAAGGCCTGGGCCTCGGCGGTTGCCTCGAACAGGGGTTTCGCAGATTCGAGAAGATCCCCCGCGACATGGATCACCACGCGGGGCTCGTCGCGGAGATCGGCGAGCGTGTGGCCGACCATGGCGTCCATCTCGGCCAGGGGCATGTCTTCGGTCAGGGTTTCGCACAGGCGGCGCGCGACGGCATGGCCAAGGGCGGCGGCATCGGCGCGCAGATGGCTCTCGCCAGCCGCGAGGTGTTGGGCGATACCCCGCAGGGCCTCGCCCAGCCGTTCGCTGGCCCCGGCCAGGCGGGCTTCGTTCGCTTCGGCCTGTTCGGCACGGCCGGCGGCCTCGCCTTCGGCGAAGGCCGCGGCCCGCGCCGCGGCCATGTCCTCGGCGCTGAAGCTCGGCGGCGGGGGGACGGCTGGCTTCGCGCGCGGGGTGCCCGCGTCGAAGGCATTGTCGAAGGTGAATTTCACCGGCCGGTTGCTCATGTGCGTCTCCCGGTCAGTAGATCAGCTCGTCGTCGCCCTTGCTCTCGGCGAGGACGATCTGACCCTGGGCGGCGAGGTCCTTGGCGGACTGCACCATCTGCATCTGTGCCTCGTCGACGTCGCGGAGGCGCACGGGGCCCATCTGCTCCATTTCCTCGCGCAGCAGCTTGGCCGCGCGTTCCGACATGTTGGAGAAGAACATGTCGCGCAGCGTGTCGGATGCACCCTTGAGGGCGAGCGCCAGGCGGCTCTTCTCGATCGCGCGCATCAGCACCTGGACGCCGTTCGGGTCCAGCTTCTGCAGGTCCTCGAAGGTGAACATCAGGGCCTTGATGCGTTCGGCGCTCTCGCGGCTGCGCTCTTCGAGAGCGGTGATGAACTTGCCCTCGGTCGCGCGGTCGAGATTGTTGAAGATCTCGGCGATCAATTCGTGGGCGTCGCGCCGGGCGGTACGCGCGAGGTTGGACATGAACTCGGTGCGCAGCGTCTGTTCGACCTTGTCCAGCACTTCCTTCTGCACCGATTCCATCCGCAGCATGCGGTTGATGACCTCGAGGGCGAAATCCTCGGGCAGGTTGGCCAGCACGCGGGCGGCGTGCTCCGGCTTGATCTTGGACAGGACCACCGCCACCGTCTGCGGATATTCGTTCTTCAGGTAGGCGGCCAGCACCTGCTCGTTCACATTGCCGAGCTTGTCCCACATGGTGCGCCCCGCGGGGCCCCGGATCTCTTCCATGATCTGGGTGACGCGGTCGCTCGGCAGGGATTTGGACAACAGCCGCTCCGTCGATTCGTAGGAACCGATCAGGTTGCCCGATGTCGTCATGTTCGAGGCGAATTCGACGAAGACCCGCTCCACCATGTTGGCGTTCACGCGGCCAAGCGTCGCCATGGCGGCGGAAACTTCCTTGATCTCGTCGTCGTCCATCAGGCGCCACAGGGGAGCGCCATGATCCTCGCCCAGGGCCAGCATCAGGATCGCTGCCTTTTCCGGGCCGCTCAGGTTGCGGCTTTCGTCCTTCACGGCCATCTCAGGACTCCCGATACATCCAGTTGCGCATGATCGCGATCGCTTCCTCGGGGTGACGTTCGACGATCTCGCCGACCTTCTTCAGGCTCGACGCCTTCACCCGGCCTTCGATATTGGCGATGTCGACCATCTGCTCGAAATCATCCACGCCGCTTGCCAGCATGGGTTGGCCGTTTGGCCCCGGGATCGCCGCGACACCGGCCGGCCCCGGGATCTGCGCCGGACCGCCCATGGCGCCCGCGCCGGCTCCCGCCAGCGCCGGGCCATGGCCACCGCCCTCGAGCGGGGCGAACATGCGCGAGACCAGCGGCCGCACGACGAAGAGGGTGAGCAGCAGGGCAACGAGGCCGAGCACCGCGATCTCGCCGATGCGGAAGTAATCGGCCTTGGTCAGGCCGAGGAAGCCGGCATCGGTCGCGGGTTCCGTCGCGGCAAGGGCGGGATCGGCGAAGGGCAGGTTGACGACGCGCACCTGGTCGCCGCGCTGGGCATCGAAGCCGATCGCGGATTTGACGAGGTTTTCGAGCTGTTCCAATTCCTGCTGGCTGCGCGGCTGATAGCTGCGGGTACCGTCGGCGGCCGTCTGATAGCTGCCGTCGACCAGGATGGCGACGGACAGGCGCTTCACGCGGCCACCTTCCTGCACGATGGTCTGTTCGGTGCGGGAAATCTCGTAGTTGACGGTTTCCTCGCTGCGGTCCGTGCTCGACTGGTTGCCGTTGCCGTTCTGGTTCTGGCCGCCGGGCAGGTTGCCCTGCACCGTCACCGGGGCATTGCCGCCTTCCGTGTTGCGCGAACGGTCGGTCACGGACTGGGTCGAGCGGACGACCTGGCCGTCCG
>JAQVKV010000044.1 GCA_028694545.1 Zavarzinia sp.
GCACCGGCACCGGCTGCATTCTGGCGGCGCTGCTCACCGAATGTCCGGCGGCAAGCGGCATTGGTGTCGACCGTTCGGCGGCGGCCGCCGCGGTTGCCCGGGAAAACATGGAGAATCTTGGCCTCGGCGCGCGTGCCCGGATCGTCGAGGGCGACTGGACCACCGGCCTGTCGGGCGCCTTCGACATCGTGGTCTCCAATCCGCCCTATATCCCGGAAGCCGACATGGCGCGCCTCGCTCCCGAGGTCCGCCTGTTCGAGCCGCGCATGGCGCTGACCCCGGGCGGCGACGGGCTGGATGCCTATCGCGCCATTCTCGCCTCGGTCGGTCCGGTGGCGGCGCCGGGCGCCGTCATCGCCTTCGAGGTCGGCATCGGCCAGGCCGACGCGGTCACCGCCATGATGACGGCGGCGGGCTATGGCCCCGTAGCCCAGCGCGCCGATCTCGGCGGCATTGCCCGCGTCGTCCTCGGCCGGGCGCCTTGAGGTCACGTAGCCTGAGGCAGGTCGTGATCTTTCGGCAACATCGATCGCCTGACCTTCGTTCGTCACACGAACGACCAAGCCTTGTCACGGTGCACCCCTAGCGTCCCTCCGTTTTTTCCAACCCCCCCGGTGGAAAAAAAGAGGAGAGTTCCGTGTCCCGTCTTCTGGCTTCCGTTTCCCTGTTCTGCCTGTGCGCGGCCAGCGCCCGGGCGGCCGATCTCACCATCCACACACCGAGCCTCGCCTCGGTCGACAATTTCCGCGACGTCGCCGGCACAACGGCGCTGCTGACCACCACGCAATATGACGGCGTGATGCGCGAGGGCGTGTTCTACCGCTCCAACGCCCTGACCCTGAACGCCGCCGATCTAGCGACGATCAACACGCTCGGCCTCGGCCTCGTCATCGACCTGCGCCAGCCGAGCGAGATCGCGACGACGCCGGACGTCATGCCGGCAGGGGCCAGCTACCTGAACGTCAACGTCCTGGCTGCAGCCAATCTCGGCGCGCTCACCTTCTCGAGCGTCGCGGAATCGGTCACCTATATGGAGGACATCAATCGCGAACTGGTGCGCAACGCGACGGTCCGCACCGAATTCGCCAAGGTCCTGATGGCGCTCGCCACCGAGGACGACGCCGCCTTGTTCCACTGCACCGCCGGCAAGGACCGGACAGGCTGGACCGCCGCCATCCTGCAGATGATCGCCGGTGTCTCGGACGCCGACGTGATGGCGAACTACATGGCGACGAATGATTACACGGCGGCGCGCGTCGCGGCGACCATGGCCCAGCTCACCGCCGCCTACGGCCCCGGTTTCGCCGCGATCTACGAACCCCTGCTCGGCGTGAAGACCAGCTATCTCCAGGCCGGTCTCGACCAGATGGTTGCCGATTACGGCGATCTCGATTCCTATCTGAAGAACGGTCTCGGCCTCGATCAGGCGACCATCTACGTGCTGCGCGGCAAGATGGTGCGTTACCATGCGCTGCCGGGCGACGGCACCTATGGCGACAATGCCGCCGCCGGTTCCGCCCTGCTGCAGGCCCTGCAGGACACCGACCTCGCGGGTGACTTCACGGCCTACAATTATTATCTCCAGACGGCGATCGACGCCGGCAGCCTCGGCGGCGTGCAGCGGACGGTGGGCGGTCAGGTCCATGCGGATGCTGGTGCCTTCCTGCTGCGCCTGCCCCAGCGTGTCGAGGATGCCGCCGCCGCCCAGACGCGGGTCGCCGACCTTCCGGCCGGCGGGACCCGCTACTGGTTCACCGGTTTCGGCGGCTATCAGGACAATGGCGGCGGCGGCGACGCGGCCGGCTCCGCCGAGCGCAACGCGGGCGGCATCGCCGGCGTCACCCACCGCTATGGCGACAGCATCGGTGTCGACGTGATGGTCGGCTATGAAGGGGGCAAGGTCCGCGCGGCGGGCGGCGAAGTCAGGACCGATGCGGTCGTGCTCGGTTTCGGTGGCCGTTACGGCTTCGGCGGGCTTGGTCAGGGCCTGTTCGTCGCCGGCGGGATGGACGCAGCCTATATCGACTACGACAGCAGCCGCGACATTGGCGGCGGCCTCGGGACTGCCGGGGGCGACACGTCCGGTTTCCTCGCGGGGGTGACGGCCGAGATCGGTTACCTGATGTCCCTGGCTCCGGTCAGCGTCGAACCCCGCTTCGGCTTGCGTCTCGTCCACCTCGGCCTCGACGGCTTCACCGAGAGCGGCAGCGAGGTCGCTCTCGATATCGACTCGCTGGAGGAGACCCAGGTCAGCCTGATTGCCGGTCTGCGTCTGGCCCTGACCGAGAGCCGCTTCGGCGCCTGGACCCTGGTGCCGGTCCTGTCCTTCGGCTACGAGCACGCCTTCGACGGTGCCGGCGTGACCAGTGAGGGCCGTCTTCTCGGTCTCGCGGTGACCCAGGACTCGGCTTATGCCAACCGCGACCTGTTCCGCGCGGGGCTGAGCTTCGAGGCGATGGGGCCGGGGGTCCGCGTGAACGCGGGCATCCAGGGGCTTGGCGGTGACGACAGTGCGGGCGTCGGCGGCAATCTCAGCGTCGGCCTCACCTTCTGATCCTTCGCGCCATGCGCCGGCGGCGGGTCGGACCGCCGCCGGTGTCAGGCGAGAATGCCAAAAAAGTCTTGGAAATCCGGCCTTTGCCCGCTAGGTTCCGTTTTGGAGATTGCGCGGCGAAATACGCCGCTTAGGGATGGGCTGGCAATCTCCCCGATCATCCCGGTATCGAGCTTGCCGCCACTTCCGACGCGTCGGAAACGGGCCGCGCCCGATGCTTGCCCCGCCTTCCAGATGGAAACGAGCGAAAGTAGCGATCGTCCATGAGACCAGGACAGCATAGCAAGCGCCCGCGTGGCGGCCGCCAGAACAACAACAATGGCGGCGGGCGCAAGACCTCGCACGGGCCGAACCGGACGTATGATTCGAACGGGCCGGACGTCAAGGTGCGCGGTACCGCCAGCCACATCTACGAGAAGTATCAGCAGCTTGCCCGTGATGCGCAGTCTGCCGGCGACCGCGTGGCGGCGGAGAATTATCTCCAGCACGCGGAACATTATTACCGCCTGATGCTGGCCAACAATCTGGTCAATCCGCAGCGCGGCAACGGCAACCAGAACCAGCAGGGCGCCCCCGGACAGGGCGGTCAGCCGGACGTGCCGCCCTTCGACCTTTCGCTCGCCATGGGCGACGACGGGGAAGAGAATTCGGACGATATCGGCGCGGAGGCCGAGCGCCTCTCGTCCTGACCGACGCGTCAAGCGCGATTGCGGGCGGCTTCGGCCGCCCGTTTCGTTCAGTCCAGGCGCCAGTGGCCGGCGACCTCGGGGAAGTCGTGCTTCATGGCTTCGATCATCGGTCGGCAGCGTTCCTCGACCATGCGCCGCGTCTCGGGCGAAACCGGAATCGGCGGTCCCCTGAAAACCGTCTCGCCGTGGTGCCGGAAGTAACGTGGCTTGAAGTCGATGCCCGCGATGTCGCAGACCCGGGCCAAAAGCTCCAGCGGGCGGGTGGCGATGTCCTCATAGGACAGCAGATGGAACTGTGCGGCAGGCCACAGGGCCTGCCAGCGGGCAATGTTGCCCACGTAATCTCCGTGTCGGTATGACCAGTGCTCGTCCAGGAAGTGGCGCACCGAGTCGTCGGTGGGCGGCCAGCCCTTGCGCGTGACCCGCATCCGGGCATGGCTGATGGCCCGATCCACGGGATGGCGCAACAAATAGAGGACCTGCGCCCCGCCGCACAGGGCGCGCATATGCTGGATACCCTCGGCGTTCAGCAGGGCATAGGCCGTGGTGAAATCGATCCGGACCTGCCCTGGGCGGGCGTCGGCGAAGAGGGCTCGGTACCAGTCGTCGTCCAGCAGCTGGCCGGCGAGGCTGGCGGCCAGTTCCTGCTCCGCCACGAAGCGCCGCAGCCGGCGATGGCGCAGGACCTTGATCACGAAATCAACACCGAGCGAATGCAGCCGGTTCTGCCGGATCCGGGTCCGCAGGCGGTGCACCGCCTCCCGTGCCCGGTCGTCCTGGAAGCGGGCGAGGCCGGGCAGATGCAGGCTGTCGAAATAGTGGATTTCCTTGAACGCCGGGGCATGGACGGCCGGATGGTCGAGCAGCATCCGATGTAACCACGTGGTGCCGGCCTTGTGCGCGCCGATGCAGATGATGTCGACCGTGTCGCTGATGACCGTCCTCCCTCGCCCCATGTCCTTTGTCCCAAGGGCGGAAACCTACCAAGGGCCCGAAAATGCGTCCATGGTGTTTGCGGCATCACCCGGTGGGCGGGCACAATGGCGGAAGAAAACATGAGGGGAGGGGTATCGACGTGCAACGTTGGTCCTGGCTGCTGGCGCGAATGGTGCGCCGACTCTGGTTCCGGGCCAGTCTCTATGGGGTGCTCGGTATCGTCACCGCGTTGATGGCGGTCGCGGTCGATCCCCTGATCCCGGCCGAGCTGACGCGGCGCGTCGGCGCCGAGGCGGTCGATGCGATTCTCACAATCGTCGCTTCCAGCATGCTGTCGGTCACGACCTTCTCGCTCGGCATCATGGTCTCGGCGACGGCCGCCGCCGCCGGCAGCGCGACCCCCCGGGCCGGCAACCTGCTGATGGAGGACGCGGCCTCGCAATCGACGCTGTCCACCTTCCTTGGCGCCTTCCTGTTCAGCCTGGTCGGCCTTGTCTGCCTGAAGGCCGGCATCTATGGCGATGGCGGGCTGCTCGTCCTCTTCGTCGCGACCCTTTTCATGATCGGCCTTGTCGTCGTCACCGTGCTGCGCTGGATAAACCAGCTGACGCGAATCGGCCGCCTTGGCGAGGTCATCGACCGGGTGGAGGCGATCACCGCGCGGGCCATCGCGGGCTATGTCGCCGATCCCCTGCTGGGCGCGACGCCCGACAAGGGGCTGGCGGCGCCGGCCAGGGCCGTCTTTCACGACGCGATCGGCCATGTTCAGCACATCGACATGGCGGATCTCTCCAATGTGGCCGAGGAACACCGCGTTCACATTCATGTCGCCATCCGGACCGGCTCCTTCTGCGTGCCGGGCCGCCCGGTCGCCCATATCGTCGGCATCGATATCGGCGATGCGCTGGCGGCGCGGGTGGCACGGTGTTTCACGATCGGCGACTCGCGTTCCTTCGATCAGGATCCGCGCTTCGGCCTCGTCGTCCTGTCGGAGATCGCCTCGCGCGCGCTCTCGCCCGCCGTGAACGATCCGGGTACCGCCATCGACGTGATCGGGACATTGGTCCGGGTGCTGTTGCCGGTGGCGCAGGCGAAACACGCGCTGGTGACCCGGCCACGTCTTCATGTGGCGCCGATCGCCCCGGAGGACCTGTTCGACGACGCTTTCGGCGCCATCGCGCGGGACGGTGCCGGCATGGTCGAGGTGGCGATCAAGCTGCAGAAGGCGTTGCGGGCGCTCGCCTCGGTCGAGGACGAGACGTTCTCCACCGCCGCCCGCCATCTGGCCGAGGAGGCCATGGAGCGGGCACTCGGGGCCATGCCGTATCAGGGCGATCGTCGACGTTTGAAGGCGGACCAGGTCTTCGCCGAGACTTGAGTTTTCTCAAGGTTTTACCACCCCCTTGTGTTGCACGATGGCAACACCATATGGGTGAGGAAGAGCGGCGGACCCTACATCCGCCGCCGATGGAGCAAGGGGATCCGGGATGGATTTCGAGAAATATACGGAACGCGCGCGGGGCTTCGTGCAGTCGGCTCAGGGGCTTGCGCTGCGCAGTGGGCATCAGCGCTTTACGCCGGAACATCTGGCGAAAGTACTGCTCGACGACGAGCAGGGGTTGGCCGCGTCGCTGATCAAGGCGGCCGGAGGCAAGCCCGAGGCGGCGCTGACCGGCATCGAGGCTGAACTGGCCAAGATGCCCAAGGTGGAAGGCCAGGGGGCCGGCCAGCTTTATCTGGCGCCCGAGACCGCGCGCTTGTTCGAGAGCGCGGAGCAGGTCGCGAAGAAGGCGGGGGACAGCTACGTCACCGCTGAACGACTTCTGCTCGCCCTCGTCATGGCGGCCGGCACGCCCGCCGCCGAAGTGTTCAAGAAGGCCGGCGTCACCGCGCAGGCCCTGAACAAGGCGATCGATGATCTGCGCAAGGGCCGGACCGCTGATACGGCTTCGGCGGAAGACAGCTATGACGCCCTGAAGAAATACGCCCGAGACCTGACGGCGGCGGCGCGTGACGGCAAGCTCGACCCCGTGATCGGCCGCGACGAGGAGATTCGCCGCACGATCCAGGTCCTGTCGCGCCGGACCAAGAACAATCCGGTGCTGATCGGCGAGCCCGGCGTAGGCAAGACCGCGATCGCGGAAGGCCTCGCGCTGCGGATCGTGAACGGCGACGTACCGGAATCCCTGAAGCACAAGCAGCTCATGGCGCTCGATCTCGGGGCCATGGTTGCGGGCGCCAAATATCGCGGCGAATTCGAGGAGCGCCTGAAGGGCGTCCTGAACGAGGCGACCGCGTCCGGCGACATCATCATGTTCATCGACGAGATGCATACTCTCGTCGGCGCCGGCAAGACCGATGGCGCCATGGATGCGTCCAACCTGCTCAAACCCGCCCTGGCGCGCGGCGAGCTGCATTGCGTCGGCGCGACCACGCTCGACGAATACCGCAAGCACGTTGAAAAGGACGCGGCGCTGGCCCGGCGTTTCCAGCCCGTCTTCGTCGACGAACCGACGGTCGAGGACACGATCTCGATCCTGCGCGGCTTGAAGGAAAAATACGAACTCCACCACGGGGTACGCATTTCCGACGTGGCGCTGGTCGCGGCCGCGACCCTGTCGAACCGCTATATCACTGACCGCTTCCTGCCGGACAAGGCGATCGACCTCATGGACGAGGCGGCGTCGCGCCTGCGCATGGAAGTCGACTCGAAGCCAGAGGAGCTGGACGAACTCGACCGCAAGATCATGCAGATGCAGATCGAGCGCGAGGCCCTGAAGAAGGAAGACGACAAGGCCTCGAAGGAACGTCTCGCCAAGCTCGAAAAGGATCTGGCCGAACTCGAACAGGAATCGGCCGAAATGACGGCCAAATGGCGCGCCGAGAAGGACAAGCTGTCCGCCCAGCAGAAGCTGAAGGAACAGCTGGACGCGGCGCGTTCCGAACTCGAACAGGCGCAGCGCAAGGGCAACCTCGCGCGGGCCGGCGAGATCGCCTACGGCGTGATTCCGGACCTGACCCGCAAGATCGAGGAAGCGCAGTCCGCCTCGGAGCAGGCGAGCATGCGCGAGGCCGTGACCGAAGAGGACATTGCCGCCGTCGTCTCGCGCTGGACCGGCATTCCGGTCGACAAGATGCTGTCGGGCGAGCGTGAGAAACTGCTGCGGATGGAGCAGCTCCTCGCCAGCCGCGTGGTCGGCCAGCCGGAAGCTGTCTCGGCCGTCTCGAACGCGGTGCGCCGGGCACGTGCCGGCCTGCAGGATGCGGCGCGTCCCATCGGTTCCTTCCTGTTCCTCGGCCCGACCGGCGTCGGCAAGACGGAACTGACCAAGGCGCTGGCCGAATTCCTGTTCGACGACGATACCGCCATGGTGCGTATCGACATGTCGGAATTCATGGAGAAACACGCGGTCTCCCGCCTGATCGGCGCACCTCCGGGCTATGTCGGCTATGAGGAGGGCGGTGTGCTGACGGAAGCCGTGCGGCGCCGGCCCTATCAGGTGATCCTGTTCGACGAGGTCGAAAAGGCGCACCCGGACGTCTTCAACGTCATGCTCCAGGTGCTGGACGACGGGCGTCTCACCGACGGTCAGGGCCGCACGGTCGACTTCCGCAATACGGTGATCATCCTGACCTCCAACCTCGGCGGCGAATATCTGGCGGCCGAGGACGCGGAAGCCAATCCGGGCCGGACGCGGGACCTGGTCATGGGGGCGGTGCGTGCCGCCTTCCGGCCGGAATTCCTCAACCGGCTGGACGAAATCGTCCTCTTCAACCGGCTGGGCCGGGGCGAGATGACGGGCATCGTCGAGATCCAGCTGGGTCGTCTGCGCAAGCTGCTGGCGGAACGCAAGGTGACGCTCGATCTCGATCAGGCGGCCAAGGAATGGCTGGCCGAGGCGGGGTACGATCCGGTCTACGGGGCGCGTCCGCTGAAGCGGGTGATCCAGCGCAACCTGCAGAATCCGCTGGCCGAGCTGATCCTCGAGGGCGAGGTGAACGAGGGCGACACGGTGAAGGTCTCGGCCGAAGCCGGCAAGCTCGTCATCAACGGCCGCGAGGTGGATACGGACGCCGACGTGCTGCAGCGCAAGCCCGCCGCCTTCATGTCCAGCCTCGAAGGCAACGCGTAAGCGACCGATCATCGGGAAGGGGCCGGGTTTCCGGCCCCTTTCTCGTGTTCAGCGCGGGAAGCAGCGCCGGAAATCTTTCATCAGGCGCTTGTCGCCTCGCAGTCGCAATCCACCCGAAGCCACGGCCCGCCAGGTCGCGACCTCGCCCCCGAGCAGGGCGAGCCAAGTCGTGCTGTCCGCCACGACGGTCAGGCCGGCCGTGCCTTGCAGGCCGGGGCTGACGCTGAGCCGTGACTTCGCGATGCGGACGGTCGCTTCCATGGCTTCGACGCCGGTGAAGCGGAAATGCCAGCAGGCGTCGATCCCTTTCGCCTTCCGCCACTGGAAGCCGAGCTTCAGGCCGAACAGGAAGGCGGGGATCGAGGACGGCTTGAGACCGCTGCGCACCACTTTCGCCGTCTTCGCCGGGAAACGCCGGGCGACCCAATCCTGCGCATCCGAGCCCTGCAGGACATAGACCGTTTCGGCGGCGTCGCGGAGCGGATGGGCGATGCTTTCGACGAAGGCGCGGCGATCGGCCAGATAAGGGCCGATAACCTCTTCGCCCGCCGGACAAACGGCAAGGCAATAAGCCGCCTTGTAACCTGGCTTGTAGGACAGGCTCTGCCACATGGAAACGGTCTCTGCCGGGGTGACGCGGCGGGCGTAATCCCTGGCGTTTTTGGCGTCCGCCAGCTCGTCGACCCAGCTTTTGAAGCCGCCGAGAAATTCCCTGTAATTATGGGTGTAGCAGGCGGTGAAGTTGAAGTCGCCGCCGGGGCCGATCGCGCCGACCGGGCAGGCGGCGACGCAGAGATTGCATTCGAGGCAGGGATTATAGTCGAGCGGGGCCGAATCCTCGGTCACGTCGGCCGCGACCAGCACGGTGCCGAGCAGGATGAAATTGCCGAAACGCGGGTGAATGACGTTGCGGTGGATGCCCATCTTGCCGAGCCCGGCGGCGACGGCGATCGGCTTGTGGGAGACGGGGAAGGTCTTGCCCGGGAAATTCTGCATCTCCATCGGGAAGGCGGCGACCGTGTTGAGCGCGGCGATGCCGAGATCGCGCAGGCGCTGGACGATACGTCGCTCGACCGCGTTCACTTCGTCGTAGCCTTGGTGGAATTCCGCATTGGCGAT
>JAQVKV010000045.1 GCA_028694545.1 Zavarzinia sp.
CGAGGCGGCAGCTCGCTTATCGCCTGAAGCGTGCCAATGGCCAGGCCGACGACGGCGCGGAGTGATGCTCATGGTGACTTGAGCGCGCCCCTGAACGCCCGCACCGTCTGCAGGAATTCGGCGAGAATGGGCGAGTCGTCGTTGGCGCGATAGATGCAGCTCAGGTCCACCGACCAATGGGGTGGCCGCTCGCTGAAAGGGCGGAAGACAACGCCGGGCAGGGCGAGGCTGGTCAGGGATTCCGGGATGATGCAGATGCCGAAGCCGGCGGCGACCAGGGCAACCCCGGATACCGCATCCCCCACCTCCTGCGCGACCTTCGGATAGAAGCCGTTCTCCTGGCAGATGCGCACCACCTTGTCGATGAAGTTGGGGCGCCCGCTGCTCGGAAACAGGATCAGCGGCTGATCGGCGAGCGCGGTCAGCGGAACGCTGTGCAGCCGTGACAGGGGGTGTTTCTCGTTGATCGCCAGCAGCAGGCCTTCGTTCAGCACCAATTCGCTGGTGATGTCGGGCAGGGGCGCGAGCAGGCGGTTGAAGCCGACGGTGATGCGGCGTTGGCGCAGGGCTTCGATCTGTTCGGCCTTGCCCATCTGATGCAGATGGACCTTCACGTCCGGGTGGGTCTCGGTGAAGGCGAGCAGGATCTTCGGAATGGCGTCGAGGATGCCGGAGCCGAAGATCGCGACGTCGAGCCGGCCGAGCTTGCCCTGTGCCGCCTGAAGCGTGCGCTCCGTCGCCTGCTCGAACAGGATCTCGATGTTGCGCGCTTCGTCGAGGAACAGTTTCCCGACTGAGGTCAGTTCCATCCCCTTCGGCGTCCGCGTGAACAGCGAGACGCTCAGCTCGTCCTCGATCTGCTTGATCTGCCGGGTCAGGGGCGGTTGCGAGATGTTCAGCCGGCGCGCGGCCCGGCCGATGTTCTCTTCCTCCGCCACGGCGATGAAATATTTCAGCTGCCGGAAATCCATTGGTCGTCTCCTCCACGGCCCGTCAAATCAATACCTATCAGGTATTGAATGGCGTCTCCAACGGTATTGGACAGTATGTCGACCGCTCCATAGTGTGAATAAAGGTTCGATGTTCTCCATCGGCAATATCTATTTTGCCTGATGGTGTTCAGTAGAAATCAATAAAAAAATCCATGGGGATTTATAGGAGGACGCTATGGCAGGGGGAAAGATGCCGACAATCAGGTCTAATTTTGCCAGGAATTCAGCAGTTTCGCTGTCGATTCTTGCGACATCGGCATTTTGTGTCGGATCTCTGTCGGCCGCGCAAATCGAAACCGGAAATCCCGATATTCGGATTTATTTCGACAATACGCTGAAATACAGTCTGGCCTGGCGCGTGACGGGGCCGGACGCGGCGGTCGCGGACAGCAGCATCGGGGTTCAGGCCAATACCAACGACGGCGACCAGAACTTCGACCGGGGCCTGATCTCGAACCGCGTCGACGTGCTCAGCGAATTCGGCTTCACCTACAAGAAGGTCTATGGCTTCCGGGTCAGCGCCGCCGCCTGGTACGACGATGTCTATCAGGGCAGCAACGACAACCCGGGTGACCTCGGCGGTGCCCTGGTCAATTCGCGCAGTGTTCCCTACAACGAATTCACGGACGAGACGCAGAAGCTGCACGGCGGCGACATCGAACTTCTCGATGCCTTCGTCTTCGGCCAGATCCCGGTCGGCAGTCTCGCGGTCAACGTCAAGGGCGGGCGCTTCACCCAGCTCTATGGCGAAAGCCTGTTCTTCGGCTCCAACGGCATCGCGGCGGCGCAGACTTCCCTCGATCTCGTGAAGGCGTTGTCCGTGCCCAATTCGCGCTTCCAGGAGATCCTGCGGCCGGTGGGCCAGATCGCCGCCCAGGTGGTGATCAATCCGGAACTCTCCGTCGGCGCCTATTACCAGCTCGAATGGCGCAAGACCCGACTGCCCGGCGCCGGTTCCTATTTCAGCTTCGCCGATTTCGTCGACGAGGGTGGCGAAAGCCTGATCCTCGGTCCCGGCGCGGTCGCCTTTCGTGGTAACGACATTGACGCGCGGGACTCGGGTCAGGGCGGCTTCCAGATCAAATGGAACCCGGATGATATCGAATACGGCCTCTATTTCGCCCAGTTCCACGACAAGATCCCGCAGTTCTACGTCCGTCCCGGCGTGAACGTGCAACCCGGCAGCATCGGCGACTATGTCCAGGTCTTCGGCGAGGACATTCTGACCGTCGGCGTTTCGGCCAGCACCCTCGTCGGCGACACCAATGTCGCGGCGGAACTCTCCTTCCGTGACAACATGCCCCTGGTCGCCAGCGGCAATGCCGTGATCACCGGCGATCCCACGGCGGACGGCGGCGACAATCCGGCCTTCCCGGTCGGCCGCACGCTGCATTTCAACGCCTCCATGATCGATGTCTATAACGAGAGCTGGCTCTGGGACGGCGCCTCGATCCTGGCCGAATTCGCCTATAACAACCGCCTGGCCATCGACAAGAACCGTGACCAGCTCGATCCCCTCGCGACCAAGGACGCGGGCGCCCTGCAGTTCCTGTTCACGGCGGATTATTTCCAGGTCCTGCCCGGCCTCGACCTGCAGGTGCCGATCGGCATGTCCTACGGTCTCTTCGGGCGCTCCTCGGTCAATGGCGCGCTGTTCCCCTCGGAGGGCGGCGGCGTCATGAGCATCGGCCTGAAGGCCGACTACCAGCGCCTTTGGCAGGCCAGCGTGAACTACGCGCATTACTACGGCTCGGCAGGTTCCATCGTCCGCTACGACACGGCGGTTCCCGAGCTGTCCTACAAGAATTTCCACGGCGACCGCGATTTCATCTCGTTGTCGATCCAGCGCACGTTCTGAGAACCGGCACAGACCGGGACAGGGAGACGATCCATGAAGATGATGAATGCGGTCTGGGCCTCGCTGGCCACCGTGACGGTGATGGCCAACAGCGCCATGGCCGCGACCACGGCCGAGGAAGCGGCCAAGCTGAAGACGGTGCTGACGCCGCTGGGCGCCGAGCGCGCGGGGAATGCGGATGGTTCCATTCCGGCCTGGGAGGGCAAGCCGCTCACCGCTCTGGCCGGGCCTTCGGTCGGCGATATTCCGAGCAAGGTCCTTCCGGACGAGAAGCCGCTGTTCCAGATCACGGCGGCCAATGCGGCGCAATATGACGCCCTGCTGTCGGACGGCAGCAAGGCGTTGCTGGCCAAGTTCCCGGAGACTTTCCGCATCGACGTCTATCCGACCCATCGCACGGCGGTCGCGCCGCAGCGGGTCTATGATGCCGCTTTCGCCAATGCGACGCGCTGCGAGACGACGGACGGCGGGCTTTCGCTGAAGGGCTGCATCGGTGGCGTGCCGTTCCCGATCCCCTCCGTCGGTGTCGAGGTGATGTGGAACTTCCTGCTCCGCCTCGAGGCCCCGTCGATCGACTACAGCTTCAAGAACATCGTCGGTAATGCCGACGGTTCCCACACCCTGGCGACGCGCAACCAGATCTCCTTCCAGTATCCCTACTACTACGTCGACGCGACGCCGGAGAGCTGGTCGGGCGAATATGCGATGTTCCGCTTCAACACCCTGGAGCCGCCGTTCAAGGCCGGCGAATCCCTGGTGATCCGCGACGGCATCGACCCCGGCGAGCCGCGCAAGGCCTGGCAGTATCTGGTCGGCCAGCGCCGGGTGCGCCGCGCGCCGACGGTCGCCTACGACACGCCCGACTTCGTCGCCTCGGGCGCCAATTACTTCGACGAGGTCCAGGGCCTGTTCGGTGCACTCGACCGCTATTCGTGGAAGCTGATCGGCAAGAAGGAAATGCTGATCCCCTACAACGACAACAGTCTGCTGGCCGTGCCGGATACCGAGGCACTGGCGGCCCACCACCTCAATCCGGACCATGTGCGCTGGGAAAAGCACCGGGTCTGGGTCGTCGAGGCGACGGTTGCGGACGGCAAGCGCCACGCCGTGCCGAAGCGCACCTATTACCTCGACGAGGATACCTGGCTGATCGCATTGGTCGATGGCTACGACGCCGAGGGCAAGCTGTGGCGCACCACCCAGATGACGCCCTATGTGGTGCCCGCCATCCCCGGCACCATCATCAAGACCGCGACCGTCTTCAATCTTCAGGCCAACACGATGAGCGTCATCCAGGCCCTGAACGGCGAGACCTTCAAGGTCGTGGAGCCGAAGCCCGAGACCTATTTCACGGGTGACGCGGTCGCCGCCGAAGGCGTGCGCTGACGCGAAACGGGGCGCGCGGGCGGTGTTGCGCCCGCGCCCTCCGGAATGAAGACGCCGCTTGCGGCGTATCGATCGGACGATGCCATGTCACAGTATTTCTCTCAGGCCGCCCGGCGGGGCGCGCTCGCGATTTCGGCCATCCTCGGCCTGGGCCTGCTGACTGCCCCGGTGGCCTTCGGCGGCGGCGCCGCCGTGCCGGACGTCATGGACCTGCCGGCCGCCGCCAACCCCCGGGCCACCCATATGTTGCAGCTCGGCCTCGCTCGCGCCGGCACGCGCCTGGTCTCGGTGGGGGAAGGGGGGATCGTGCTGCTCTCCGACGATGATGGCCACAACTGGCGCCAGGCGGGCGCGGTGCCGGTCAGTGTTACCCTGACGGATGTCGATTTCGCCGACGCGCGCAACGGCTGGGCGGTCGGCCATGGCGGTATCGTCCTGCACAGCGCCGACGGCGGCGAGACCTGGCAGCGCCAGATGGACGGCGCGGCCGCCGCGCAACTGGTCGCGGCCGAGGCGAAGGCGATGGCGGATGCCGGCGCCCCGGGGGCGGATGCCGCGGTTCGCAACGGCGAATACATGATCGCCGACGGACCGGACAAACCCTTCCTAGACGTTCGCTTCGCCGATGCCGCCCATGGCTGGGTCGTCGGCGCCTATGGTCTCGCGCTTGCGACCGCGGACGGCGGCGCCACCTGGACCTCGATCACCGCGCATGTCGACAATCGCGGTGGCAAGCATCTTTACCGGATCGAACCGCTGGGAACCGGTCTCTTCATCGCCGGCGAACAGGGGGCCCTGTTTCATGCCGCCGACCGCGAAGGCGCCTTCACGCCGATCGACAGCGGTTACGAAGGCACATTCTTCGGCTTTCTCACGCTTTCGGATGGCGGCGTCCTTGCCTATGGGCTGAAGGGCAACGTCTGGCGTGCCGGCCCCGGGCTGGACGGCTGGCACCGCATCGAGCTTGGCCAGGACGTCACCATCACCGCCGGGCTGACCCTGGCGGACGGCTCCCTGCTCCTCGGCGACGAGGGGGGGCGCCTGATGCGCAGCACCGACGGCGGCCGCAGCTTCAAGACATTCGAATTTTCCGGCAGCACCGGCCTGACCGCGCTGGCCGAGGCGGCGGACGGCGCCATCGTGGCCGCGTCGCCCCGGGGCAACGCGCGTCTTGCCGAGGCCGGCGCCGCCAAGGAGACGAACTGATGGCTCACGCTCCCGCAACAGAGGTCGGACCGGTCATCGGCCGGCTCGAGGATTTCGACCGCCGCTCGGGTTCGCTCATCGAACGCGCCTTCTTCAACAACCGCATGCTCGTCGTGCTCATCTGCGTGCTGCTGACGGCGTTTCTCGGCTATCGCAGCGCCGGCCTGTCGCTGAACGCCGCCTTCGAGAAGATGATCCCGACCGGGCATCCCTATATCGCCAATTTCCTCGAGAACCGGAAACAGCTCGCCGGCATGGGCAATTCCCTGCGCATCGCGGTCGAGACCAAGGAAGGCACGATCTTCGATGCCGCCTATCTCGAAACCCTGCGCAAGCTGAACGATGCCCTGTTCCTCCTGCCCGGCGTCGATAGGCCCTACATGAAGTCGCTGTGGGCGCCGGCCGTACGCTGGTCCGGCGTGACGGAAGAGGGGCTCGACGGCGGCCCGGTGATCCCCGACGATTACGACGCCTCGCCCGCGAGCCTGGATCAGGTCCGTCTCAACGTCGAACGCTCGGGCGAGATCGGCCAGCTCATCGCCGCCGACTATCGCTCCAGCATCATCCTCGTGCCCCTGCAGGAGCGCGTGGCCGAGACGGGCGAGCGCATCGACTATTACGCGCTCTCCGAAAAGATCGAGGAATTGCGCCGCCAGTACGAGGGCGACGGCATCGTCATCCACGTCACCGGCTTCGCCAAGGTGGTGGGCGATCTCATCGCCGGGCTGAAGCAGGTCCTGATCTTCTTCGCCGCCGCCATCGCCATCTGCAGCGCCGTGCTCTACTGGTACACGCGCTGCCCGCGCTCGACCTTCCTCGTCGTGTTGTGCTCGCTGATCGCCGTGGTCTGGCTGCTCGGCCTGCTGCCGACGCTCGGTTACGAACTCGATCCCTATTCGATGCTCGTGCCCTTTCTCGTCTTCGCCATCGGCATGAGCCACGGCGCCCAGAAGATGAACGGCATCATGCAGGACATCGGCCGGGGCACGCACAAGCTGGTCGCCGCCCGTTACACCTTCCGCCGGCTCTTCCTGGCGGGGCTCACGGCGCTGCTCGCCGATGCGGTCGGCTTCGCCGTGCTCATGGTGATCGACATCCGGGTGATCCAGGACCTGGCCGTCACCGCCTCGATCGGTGTCGCCGTGTTGATCTTCACCAACCTCGTGCTGCTGCCGATCCTGCTCTCCTATACCGGCGTCAGCGAGGCGGTGGCGAAGCGCAGCCTGCGCGCCGAACTGGCCGAGGCGACGGATGCCGCCCACAAGAAGCATCCCTTCTGGGATTTCCTCGATCACTTCACCCAGCGCCGCGGCGCCACAATCGCCGTCGTGCTCGCCGCCGTCATGGGCGTGGGCGGGTTGCTGGTCAGCTTCGATCTCAAGATCGGCGACACCGATCCCGGCGCGCCGGAATTACGCGCCGACTCCCGCTACAATCTCGACAATGCCTTCATGGTGCGGAATTACGCGGCGAGTTCCGACGTCTACATCGTCATGGTGAAGACGCCGCAATATGCCTGCGCCCATTACAGCACGCTGATGGCGGTCGATGCGCTGGAACGGGAATTGCGCCACCTGCCGGGTGTCGAGACCACCAATTCCCTGGCCGGCCTCGCCAAGATCGCTAACGCGGGCATGAGCGAGGGCAGCCTGAAATGGTATTCGGTGCCGCGCTCCCAGAGCATGCTGAACGCCATCATCACCAGGGCGCCGCGTGAACTCTTCAACCAGAACTGCGACCTGCTCACGGTCTATGCCTATCTGAAGGACCACCGGGCCGACACGCTCGATGCCGTGGTCGCCGTGGTCGAGGATTTCGCGGCGCGTCACAACAGTCCGGACATCACCTTCCTGAACGCGGCGGGCAATGCCGGCATCGAGGCGGCGACCAATATCGTCGTGCGCCAGGCCAACCGCGAGATGCTGGCGCTCGTCTATGCCGCCGTCACCATCCTCGCCTTCGTCACCTTCCGGTCGTGGCGGGCGGTCGTCTGCGCCATCGTGCCGCTCATGATCACCTCGGTCCTGTGCGAGGCGCTCATGGTCTGGCTGAACATCGGCGTCAAGGTCGCCACCCTGCCTGTGATCGCGCTGGGCGTCGGCATCGGTGTCGATTATTCGCTCTACGTGATGACCGTGACCCTGGGGCGCCTGCGCGAGGGCATGACGCTTTCGGAAGCCTATTACCGGGCCCTCGTCTTCACCGGCAAGGTGGTGATCCTGACCGGCATTACGCTCGGCATCGCCGTCTCCACCTGGGCGCTGTCACCCATCAAGTTCCAGGCCGACATGGGCATCCTGCTCGCCTTCATGTTCGTCTGGAACATGGTGGGCGCCCTCGTGCTGCTGCCCGCGCTCGGCCACTTCCTGCTGCCCCGGGCCGCCGGGGCGGGAGGTGCGACCGCCTGACAAATTCGTAAGGCTGCCCCTCAAGGGTGACCAATTTGTCAGGTAGGGGGGTGTAAAAGAACCCCGGAAATTGACGAAAAGCATTTGTTATCAATGTCTTGATGTGGTTGGCACGATAAGTGCTGTGTATCGGCCGTGCGGAAGATCCGGGGCGCGAAAGCTCCGGGCACCGGGCCAAGAAATAGATGATGGAGGAAACAAAGCCATGGCTATGACAGGTGTTCTGCGCCCCGGGCATGCCCAGGTCCGCGTTCTCGAACTTGAAAAGAGCGTGAAATTCTACCGCGACGTCCTCGGTCTCGTGGAGACCGGCCGCGACGCGCAGGGGCGGGTCTATTTCAAGTGCTGGGACGAGCGTGATCATCACAGTTACGTGATCCGCGAGGCGGACAGCGCCGGCATCGACTTCTTCGGCTTCCGCGTGCTGGACAAGGCGACCCTCGACAGGCTCGAGGCCGACCTGAACGCCTACGGCCTCGTGACCGAGCGTATTCCGGCGGGCGAGTTGCTGGAGACCGGCGAGCGCGTGCGCTTCCAGTTGCCCTCCGGCCATCTGATCGAACTCTTCGCCGAGAAGACGGCGGTCGGCAACGGCCTCGGCCTCACCAACCCCGCCCCCTGGGGCGCCTCGCGCGAGCATGGCATCGCGCCGATCCGCCTTGATCACGGCCTGCTCTACGGGCCGAACATCGCCGAAGTGCAGAAGATCTTCGTCGACGTTCTCGGCTTTTATCTGGTCGAGCGCGTGCTGGGCGAGGACGGCAAGACAAGCGCCGCCATCTGGCTGTCGTGCTCGCACAAGGTCCATGACATCGCCTTCGCCGAATATCCGGAGCCGGGCAAGCTGCACCATTGCTCTTTCCTGATGGAAAGCTGGGAACACGTGCTGCGCGCGGGCGACATCATGTCGATGCATGAGGTCGCGGTCGACATCGGGCCGACCCGCCACGGCATCACGCGCGGCTGCACCATCTACGCGTGGGATCCCTCGGGTAACCGCTTCGAGACCTTCATGGGCGGTTACCATCCCTATCCGGATTACGAACCGCTGACCTGGACCTTCGATCACTTCGGCCAGGGTCTCGATTATCCGCAGCGCAAGCTGCACGAGACCTTCCTGACGGTCGTGACCTGATGGGCGCGGCGGCTGCACCGAGCGGCCAGGGCCTCGATCTCACCCGGCGTTTCGTCCGGGTGAACAGGGTGCGGGCGGATGGTTTCGTCGAGTTCGAATTCGCCATCGGCGAGCCCGGGCTCTTCGTCGAACTGGTGCTCCGCCCGGACGCCTTCGAGGAATTCTGCGCCGCCAACCACGTCGAAGTGCTTCCGGCCGAGGCGGCCGGGGACGATAGAGATGACTGGGCCTGGCGTCTCGCGGACGCGCGCGACACGCGCTTCCGCTGAACGCCCGCACCGAACAACAGGGAGGAAAAGACCCCCATGCAGATCGATCTGAGAACGGTCACCATAGAACCGCAGCGCCAGGCGTTCGACCATCTGGTGCGCCGCTTCGGCGACAAGCCGGCGTCGCGCTACCAGGAAGGCAGCTACGACATCCAGGCCACCGAGAACCT
>JAQVKV010000046.1 GCA_028694545.1 Zavarzinia sp.
ATCAACACCTTCGTCGCCACGGCGGCGGCGGGTGCTGCGTGGCTCTTCGTCGAATGGATCGCCAAGGGCAAGCCCTCGCTGCTCGGCCTCGCCTCGGGCGTGGTCGCCGGCCTGGTCGCGGTGACCCCGGCCGCCGGCATCGCCGGCCCGATGGGCTCGCTGGTGCTCGG
This sequence comes from Zavarzinia sp., assembly GCA_028694545.1. Classification (GTDB taxonomy): domain Bacteria; phylum Pseudomonadota; class Alphaproteobacteria; order Zavarziniales; family Zavarziniaceae; genus Zavarzinia. Next base: position 171 of record JAQVKV010000046.1, read on the forward strand.
CCTCATCGCCGGCATCGTCTGCTTCATCGCGGTGACTTCCGTGAAGAACGCGCTCGGCTATGACGACAGCCTGGACGTCTTCGGCATCCACGGTGTCGGCGGCATGCTGGGCGCCATCGGTACCGGCGTCCTGGCCTCCGAAGGCCTGGGCGGCATCGGCCTTGCCGACGGCGTCACGGTCGGCGCCCAGGTCTGGATCCAGATCAAGGGCGTGCTGGTCACCCTGGTGTGGTCGGGCGTCGGCTCGCTGATCCTCTACAAGATCGTCGACGTGATCGTCGGTCTGCGTGTCCCCGCGGACATCGAGCGCGAGGGTCTGGACGTCGGCGAGCACGGCGAACGCGCCTACAACTGACGACAAGGGCACGGGCGGCTCTGGCCGCCCGTCCACCTTCCGGGAAAAGGGGCGGCGACGCCCCTTTTTTCATGCCGATTCCTGTTCGCCCGAGGCGGGGGAGGCCCTACACTCCCGCGCGGAATCCGACACTCACGAGGGATCATGGCCGGGTCATCGAAGAAAGCGATCATCGCCGCGGCGCTGGGCAATTCGGGCATCGCCGCCACCAAGTTCGCGGCGGCGGCCTGGACCGGCTCTTCCGCGATGCTGTCCGAAGGCATCCATTCCCTGGTCGACGTCGGCAACCAGTTCCTGCTGCTGCATGGCTTGCGCCGGGCCGAACGGCCGTCGGATGCCCGCCATCCCTTCGGCTACGGCAAGGAACTCTATTTCTGGTCCTTCCTGGTCGCGATCCTGATCTTCGCGCTGGGCGGCGGGCTTTCGCTCTACGAAGGCATCCAGGCGGTCATGAACCCGGCGCCGCACATGGGCGACACGATCGTCAATTACATCGTGCTCGGGGTCGCCATCGTCTTCGAAGCCTATTCCTTCTCCGTGGCGGTCAAGGAATTCAACAAGGGGCGCGGCAACAAGCCGATGCTGCGGGCGATCCGCGATACCAAGGACCCCAGTCTCGTCACAGTCCTGCTCGAGGATTCCGCGGCGATGGCCGGCCTCGTCGTCGCCATCACCGGCATTATGCTCAGCGAAGTGCTGGAGATGCCGGTGTTCGACGGGATCGCCGCCATCGTCATCGGCCTGCTGCTGCTGTGCACCGCGCTGGTGCTCGCCGTCGAATGCAAGGGCCTGCTGATCGGCGAAGGAGCCGATCCAAGGGTGGTGGCCGCGATCCGCGCGCGCGTGGGCGCCGATCCCCGCATCGAAAGCGTGGGCGAGATCCTGAGCGTCCATTTCGGGCCGCACGACCTGATCGTGCTCGTCACGGTCGACTTCCGCTCGGTGCTGACCGGCGATGAGGTGGAAGAGGCAATCCGCGACCTTGCCGCCGCGGTGAAGGCGAGCGAGCCGTCGATCCGCCACTTCTATGTGGAGGCAGCCGCCACCCCGCGCGGCTGAGGGCTTCCGGCCCTTCCGAAGAACATGATCCTGACGGTATCTTGCTGCGCGGCGTGTTGCGCACAATAATTGACAAAATGTCACAAGTCCGCTGGACCCGGACATCGCTTCGGGCTAGGAAGGCGGCGATAAGGCGAGAGGAGACGCCATGCTGCACGGCATCATCGAGACGGCCGCGAAACTCGATCCGACCGGGCTTGTCGCCCGGATGGACAGCGAAGCCCAGTATCTCCAGTCGATGCTGACGGTCCTCGCCAAGGTCGGAGGGATCCGGCTGGATGGTACCTATACGGTCGTCAGCATGGTGGAGCGGCAGGCGCGGCGCGCGGTGAAGGATGCGGTCGCGCTGGTCTTCGAGGGCCGCGAAGTCTCCTGGCGCGACATGGACGCATGCGCCAACCAGGTCGCTCATTGGGCCCAGCACCATGGTATCGAGAAGGGCGACGTCATCGCCCTGATGATGGCGAACCGGCCGGAATTCATCATCACCTGGCTCGGTCTCGCCAAGGCGGGCGCGACCATTGCCCTCATCAATACCAATCTGACCGGCGGTCCGCTGGCCCACAGCCTGACGGTGGCCGCGGCCAAGGCCCTGATCATCGACACCGAATACATGCCGAGTCTCGAGACGGCGCGCGGCCTGATGGACGAGGTGCCGCCGATCCATGGCGCCGGTGGTGCCATCGTCGGCGCTCATGATTTCGATGCCGAGGTGGCGAAACAGCCGCGCGAGGACCTGCCGCGCCACAAGCGCCCGCATCTGACCGCCCGGGACAAGCTGTTCTACATCTATACCTCCGGCACCACCGGCAATCCCAAGGCGGCGCACATCAGCCACCATCGTTTCCTGCAGGCGTGCAACGCCTTCGCGGTGCAGATGGGGGCGACGCGCCACGACCGCATGTACTGCGTGCTGCCGCTCTACCACTCGGCCGGCTGCATCATCGCCGTCGGTTCCATGCTCTCGGTGGGAGGCACCGTCATCCTGCGCCGGCGCTTCTCCGCCAGCCAGTTCTGGGACGACGTCTGCCGTTACGACGCGACCTGCTTCCAGTATATCGGCGAATTGTGCCGCTATCTGGTCAACAGCCCGCCGCACCCGAAGGAACGCGCGCATCATCTGCGCGTCGCCTGCGGCAACGGCTTGCGTCCCGAAATCTGGCCCGAGTTCAAGGAACGCTTCGCGATCCCCCGCATCGTCGAATTCTATGCGGCGACCGAAGGCAATGTCGCCCTGATCAACGCCGACGGCAAGGTGGGGGCGATCGGCCGCATCCCCTTCTATCTGGACCGGGTGTTCAACACCAAGATCATCCGCTTCGACGTCGCCGCCGAACAGCCGGTGCGTGACGCGGATGGTTTCTGCATCGAATGCGAGCCGGACGAGCCGGGAGAGTGCATCGGCCTGATCCCGCAGGACCCGAACAAGCCTGTCGGCCGCTTCGAGGGCTACAAGGGCAAGGCCGAGACCGAAAAGAAGATCCTGCGCGACGTCTTCGAGAAAGGCGACATGTGGTTCCGCACCGGCGACCTCATGCGCCGGGATCGGCAGGGCTACTTCTATTTCGTCGACCGCATCGGCGACACCTTCCGCTGGAAGGGTGAAAACGTCTCGACCGCCGAGGTGGCCGAGGCGCTGTCGGTCTTCCCCGGCGTCCGCGAGGTGAATGTCTTCGGCGTGCAGGTGCCGAACACGGATGGCCGCGCCGGCATGGTCTCGGTCGTCGCCGACGACGATCTCGACCTCGAGGGCTTCGATGCCCATATCGCGAAAGCCCTGCCGTCCTACGCCCAGCCCTATTTCATCCGCCTGCAGCCCGAGATCGAGATCACGGGTACCTTCAAGCATCGCAAGGTGGATCTGGTGAAGGACGGTTTCGATCCGGGCAAGGTGGCGGACCCGCTCTATATCCGCCATCCGGAGCTTGGCGGCATCAAGCCGCTGACGCCGGCGCTCTACGCCGACATCGCCGAGGGTCGCCTGCGCTTCTGAGCGCGGCCGCCCGTCGCATTGGTCCCTGTCGCATTAGTCCCCGTCGCACTGGTCCCTGTCGCGTCTCAGTGCAGGCGCGACAGGCCGGCCCCGGCGAAGGCCGCGCGGGCGAAGACCGGCTCCAGCGCCGACAGCCGGCCGCAGGTCGTGTCGGCGAGGCGCAGGCCGCGCAGGGTGAAGACGGCGGCCATGTCGTCCAGGGCGAGGGTGCCGACCCGGGCCGCCGCCGCCGTCACCATATTCTCCAGCAGGCCCCGGGCCAGCGCGCGCTCCCCCGCCTGACAGGCGGCCAGGGCGCGCAGCAGCAGCGCTTCGTCATGGCCGAGCAGGGCGCTGCGCGGGGCGCGCAGTTCGAGCGGGCGATGCGCCCCCGCCGCCAGGATGCGCATGAACATCTCGAGCGGTACCAGCGCCCGTTCGACCCCGGTGACGGCGAAGGCCTCCACCATCAGCTCGCGGGCCGTGATGTCGCCCCGCAGCAGGCCGAGCCCCTGGCGCAGGGACCACAGCGCCATCTGTCCCGCGAAACGCAACTGGTCCAGCCGTGGCTCTTGTCCAGCCTCCCTCAGGCTGGCGCCCCGCGCCACGGTCCTGACGGCGAATTCCTTGTCCGGCATCGGTTCTCCCCCTTGTCGGTCCGATCACTGTAAATGTCGCGAGAACGCAATTGCAAGTCATTCGCAATTAGGCTAGAAGGAAAGATGTCGGCCGATACGCGGCGGGCAGGGGGCCGGTGACGGACGAAGGATCTCCCCCCCGATTCAACCAAGAGAACGACGCCGGCATGGCAGGCCGGTCCTTCGACGACTTGAGGAAGACGACCATGTCGATCTCGTTGCGCCAGATCCGCTACCTCGTCGCCGTGGCCGATCATCAGAGTTTCCGCAAGGCCGCCGCGGCGTTGAACGTCAGCCAGCCGGCGATGACGGCCCAGATCCAGCTACTCGAACAATCGCTGGACGGGCTGGTGCTCACCCGCTCGCGCCGGGGGGTCACGCCGACGCCGCTGGGCGAGGCGGTGATCGCCAAGTCCCGCCACATCCTGGCCGAGGTCGAGAACCTGCGGGCGCTGGGTGCGGCGGCGGCGGCAAGGCCCCTGCGTCTCGGCATCATCCCGACCATCGCGCCCTATCTGGGACCGGACGTGGTCGAGATGGGCGCGGCCTATGCCCCGGAAGGGCTGGAGCTGGTCGAGGGGCGGACGGCGGACCTGCTGGCGGCCCTGCGCGCCGGCACCCTCGACGCGGCCCTGCTCGCCATGCCGGCCATGGGCAACCTCGGCCGCGACATCGAGACGGCGACCGCCTTCTCGGAAGCCTTCTATGCCCTGGTGCCGGAGCATGACGTGCTCGCCGCCCAGAGCGAGATCCCGGTGGAGGCACTGGCCGCCCGCCCGCTGCTGCTGCTCGAGGAAGGCCATTGCCTCGCCGATCAGGCCCTGTCCATCTGCGGCGACGGCCAGCAGCGGGCGCCGATCCGCGCTGCCTCGCTCGCGACCCTGTCGCGCCTCGTCGCAAGGGGCAAGGGCATCACCCTGTTGCCGGCCATGGCGGTCGGCGTCGAATTCCGCCCGGGCGACGGTACCGTGCTGCGGCCCCTGCCGGATCCGGCCCCGGGGCGGACGGTCGGCCTGGCTTGGCGCAAGGGCGCGACCGGCGAACGCTGCTGGCGCCGTCTGGCCCAGGGCCTTGCCCGGCTGAAGCCGAATGTGCCGGCGCAGCGCGCGGCGACCATGGCGATCGCCGCGGAATGACGATCAGGCTGTCGGCGGCCGCAGTTTCAGCGCCGCCGTCAGCCGCGCTTCCTTCTCCATGAAGCGGAACAGGCTGCGCAGCTTGGGGCGTTCAGCCGCTTCGGGCCGCGCCACCAGCCAATAGGACAGGCCCGATGGCACCTCGACCGGGAAGGGCGCCGCCAGGCGGCCGAGGGCGATGTCGTCCGCCACCATGCTGACGTCGCCGATGGCGACCCCCATGCCCTGTTCCGCGATGCGCAGCGCCATGTCGAGAATGGCGATCACCTGCGCCTTTTCCCCCGTCATCTTGTCGAGCCCGGCGACCTGCAGCCACAGGCGCCAATAGCGCCGGTCCGGCATCGTATCGATCAGCGTGTGCCGGGCGAGATCCTTCGGCGTGCGCAGCGGGCGCTCCGCGTCCTCGATCAGCCTGGGCGCGGTCACCGGAATCAGCCGTTCGCCCGTCAGCTTCAGCGCCTGAAGCCCGGCCGGCGGTGTCGCGCCGTAATGGACGATGGTGTCGAAGCCCGACAATTCCGTGATGTCGTCCGTGGTGATGGTCATGCGTGCGTCGATGCGCGGATTTTCGGCCTGGAAGCGGGCCAGACGCGGCATGAACCAGCGCATGCCGAAGGAGGGCGGGGCGCCGATCGACAGGCGCCAGGGGTCATCGCGGAGCGCCGCCGTCGCCTCGCTCATGCGCTGGAAACAGTCGGTCAGGACGGGCAGGAGTTTCTCGCCCTCGAGGGTCAGGCTGACACCGGTCGCGCCGCGTGTGAACAGCTCGATCCCCAACTGGCCTTCGAGCAGGCGGATCTGGCGCGAGATCGCGCCCTGGGTGACGCCCAGTGCCTCGGCCGCGCGGGAGAAATTGCGCAACTCCCCCGCCACCTGGAAGGCACGCAGCGCATTCAACGAAGGCAGGTTGCCGCGACCGATCATGCCAATTCCGCCACGCCAAAGTCGGGTATGAGAAAAACTGATGGCAACATGATCAGAACTCCGTGGCGAACGCAGTCGTGAAGCATCATGTTCAGGGCCGAGAGAGGGATGCAAGCCATGAACAGCACTTTCTACAACCATGTTTCCGCTCATCGCGGCCCGGTGGCCCGTATTGAGCGCTTCGTCCGCAACATGATCGAAGATCATGCCGCGCGGCGTGCCCGGCGTGTCGCGCGGCGCGAACTGCGGCGCCTGGCGGCGACGTCGCCCCATCTGCTGCTGGACATCGGCTGCGAGGATCCGGCGCCCGCCGGCACCGGTCACCCGACCCGTCTGTTCGGCTGGTAAGGCCGGATTGTTCCGATCTCGCCTGACGAGGTTTCAGGCGGGGGGCGCCGGCCGGGTGGTCACATAGGCGGCGCCGATGCCGATCACGGCAAGGACGAGCAGGGCCAGCCACCATTGCGGCCGGCTGCTCACCAGAAAAATGCCATACCCCAGCGCCATGCCGCCCAGCGCGAAGCGCTTGCCGCGCTTCGAGATCGCACCATAGTGCCGCCAGTCGCGCAGGGGCGGTCCGAAACGGGGATGGTTCAGCAGCCAGGCTTCAAGTCGCGGTGAAGAACGCGCGAAACAGGCGACGGCAAGGATGAGGAAGCCGGTCGTGGGCATGACCGGCAGGAAGGCGCCTACGATACCGAGCCCCACCATCACGAGGCCCAGCACGAGGAAGAACGCCCGTCGTGCACTGTCCATCCCGTCCTCATCCTTCGTCCGGCTGGGAATGGAGCATATTTCCGCCGAAGCGTCGACGGCCGCACCCGCCCATTGTTGAAAACGGGTGCGGCTCAACGTCCCTTGCGCCGGATGCCGCCTTACTGGGGCAGGCGCTCGAAGACGGCTAGGCCTTCCTGCACGCATTGGAACGGCTGACGGTCGACGCCGTAGATGGCGAACTGCGGCCCGCCATACTGTTTGGGATCGTCCAGCGTGCCGATCTTCAGGATGGCCGCGGGCAGGGCCGGGGTGCGCGTCACCAGATGAGTGCCGCAATCGGGGCAGAAGTCGCGGGTCACCGGGTTCGGGATATCCGTTCGGGTGAAGGACTTGGGGGTGCCCTTGGTGTAGCGGAAGCCGTCCACCGGCAGCGCCAGGAAGAAGTTGGGTCCGCCACCCGAGATGTACTGGCATTCCCGGCACAGGCATTCCGCCTGCATCAGGGGATCGCCCTCGGCGACATAACGCACGCTGCCGCAATAGCAGCCACCCTCGTAAGCCATGAATTTTTCCTCCCTCTTGGTCTGGTTCGGTGTCGCCGAGACTAGGACCGGAAGGTGACAAACGGAAGTCCCACCCGAAAGGGAGGGGGGGGGGCGGTCAGGGCCGGCGCATCACTACCGGGCGCGGGGGATCACCGTCGAGCGTGCCGTGCCAGCTGCCATCGTCGGCCCGCTTCAGGCGCAGGATCTGTTCATCGGCGATGTCGAAGCCCGGGTTGAAGCTGATCACCAGCCCGCCATCGATCAGGACGATGTCCGTGATCTCGCCCATGGAACCATCGAAATCGCAGGTACCCTCGGCCGTCACCGGCGGGCACAGGCCGGGCAGGGCGGTGAAGACACCGCCCGCCCGGGCTTCGCCAGTGCCATGGGCGATGTCGAGATCGGCGAGCGGGGTGTGGGTGTCATTGGCGAGCATGAGACGCCACAATCCGTCCAGATCGCCGGGCGCGGCGAGCCCTTCGGCGATGTCGGGCGGCAATTCGTCGGCGGGGCGGGTGCCCAGGCTCTCGTTCGCCACGCCGTCTTCCGCCGGCACATCCGCGGCCCGGACAGGGCCGGCGGCGGCCAGGGCGATGGCGGCGGCGAGCAGCGCCGTCTTCACGGCGCCACGGCGTCCAGCCAGTCGGCGGCATCGGCCGCCATTTCATGCCAGCCCGGTTCCGACAGCATCCAGTGGCTGAAGCCGTCGTAGAGGCGGAACGTGCTCTGGTCCTCGCCGTCGCGGTAACGCGCGGCGATGCGCTGCACGGTACGGGCTGAATTCACCTTGTCGGCGCTGCCGGCAATCGCCAGCACCGGGCATTTCACGGTCCAGGGCTCCACGCGGCTGGCCCGGCGCACGTCCCAGATGGAATGCATGATCTCGAACACGGCGCGGCCGGATTCGGGCACGAAACGCTCGAAGGTGGCGCGGCGCTCGCTGCGCGGCAGGCGGTTCAGCGTATGGTCGGCGGCGACGCGATAGACCGGATGAATCGGGCCGTTCCAGAACACGCCCAGTGTCGCGACCATGCCGACCGCCGACAGGATCTCGAAATCGGTCGAAGGCACGACGCCCCAGGGCGGGCTCGGCGCCAGCAGCACGAGGGCCCGGGCCAGTCCGCGCCCGGCCAGCATCTGGGCGATCAGGCCGCCCATGGAATGGCCGACCAGAACGGGTTTTTCCGGTAATTCCTTGATCTTGCGGGCAAGATCGTCCGCGTAATCGATCACGCTGGTGCGCCCCAGGTCGGGATGCGGCCGGCCGTGGGGTGGCGTGTCGTGATGCAGAAGGTTGGGCGTGTGGCAGTTCCAGCCGCGCGCCGTCATGGCCTTCGCCCAGTTTTCCATTGCCCAACCGGCGCTGAAGGCGCCATGGATCAGGACCATCTCGCCCTTCGGGGCCGAAGTCTTGCGCGCCATCGATCCCTTCCTCAGGCCCGGCACAGGGGCGCGAATTCGGCGACCACGGCTTCATAGAGCGAGCGCTTGAACGGCACGATCAGGTCCGGCAGCGTTTGGTGTTCGACCCAGCGCCAGGCGGCGAATTCCGGGTGCTTGGTCGCGATGTCGATATCCGCATCGGTGCCGAGGAAACGCATGGCGTACCATTTCTGGCGCTGGCCGCGATAACGCCCCTTCCAGACCTGGGGCACCAGTTCGGCCGGCAGGTCGTAGGTCAGCCAGTCCGTGCTTTCCGCGATGATTTCCGCCTTCTCGGTGCCGATCTCCTCGCCCAGCTCGCGGAGCGCGGCGGTCTGCGGTTCCTCGCCCTCGTCGATGCCACCCTGGGGCAT
>JAQVKV010000047.1 GCA_028694545.1 Zavarzinia sp.
GCCCTGCTCGAGGCGCTCTCGGCGTCCACCGATGCGCGCGTTGCCGCCGTCGCCGCCTAGAGCTGGAAGGAAGCGCGTTACCACCTCTCGCACAGCGGAGGCTGGGTCATCCGCCTCGGCGATGGTACCGATTACAGCCATGGCCGCATGCAGCAGGCGATCGATGCGCTCTGGCCCTATACCGGGGAACTTTTCGAGGCTGCGGACGAGGATGCGGCCCTGATCGAGGCCGGCATCGCCGTCGACGGCGGCAGCCTGCGCCCGATCTGGCGACAACGCGTCATCGAGACCCTGGCGCGAGCGGCCCTGACCGCCCCCGACGACCGCTTCATGCACAGTGGCGGACGCAAGGGCATCCACAGCGAGCATATGGGCCGCCTTCTCGCCGAGATGCAGCACATCCCGCGCAGCCATCCCGGAGCCCGTTGGTGAGCGCCGCCAGCGTCGTCGATATCCTGTCCTGGCTGGATGCGGTCAAGGATCCCGAGATCCCGGTACTTTCGATCATCGATCTCGGCATCGTCCGGGCGGTGCGGCGGGACGGCGAATCCATCGTCGTCGTGATCACGCCGACCTATACCGGCTGTCCCGCGATGGGCGTCATCGAGAAAGACATCCGGGACGTTCTCCAGGACCGCGGCATTGCCGGGGGGCGCGTCGAGATCAGCCTCGCGCCCGCCTGGACGACGGACTGGATGACGGCGCGGGGACGCGAGGCATTGCGCGAATACGGCATCGCCCCGCCGTCTCCCGGCGGCTGCCAGACCCTTCCGGGGCCCGTGGCATGCCCGCGCTGCGGCTCCGGAGACACGTCCCTGCTCAGCCGCTTCGGATCGACCGCGTGCAAGTCCCTGTACCGCTGCGAGACCTGCCGCGAACCCTTTGACCACTTCAAATGCCATTGAGATCCCCATGAGCACATTCCAAGCCCTGACGGTCGAAAGCGTGCGGCACGAAACGCGGGACGCCATCGTCGTCACCTTCGCCGTACCGCCTGACCGGGCCGGGGATTTCAGCTTCAACCAGGGGCAATATCTGACGCTCCGCGCCGACATCGACGGCGAGGACCTGCGGCGCAGCTATTCCATCTGTTCGGGCGTCGGCGACGGCGACCTGCGCATCGCGATCAAAAGGGTCGCGGGCGGGCGTTTCTCGACCTGGGCGCAGGACGCGCTGGTCGCCGGGCGCAGCATCGAGGTCATGCCGCCCCAGGGCCGCTTCTTCGTGCCGGTGGATCCGGCGGCGGAGCGCCATTACGTCGGCTTCGCGGTCGGCAGCGGCATCACGCCGGTCCTCTCCATCCTCAGAACCGTGCTGGCGGCCGAACCGAAAAGCCGCTTCACCCTGGTCTATGGCAATCGCGCCTCGTCGAGCGTGATGTTCGGCCAGGAGCTCGCCGACCTGAAGGACGAATATCTCGAACGCCTGAGCATCATCCACGTCATGAGCCGCGAGCCGCAGGAGATCGACCTCTTCAACGGACGGATCGACGGCGCCAAGTGCCGCTCGATCATGACCCGCTGGCTGGCACCGGAAACGGTCGATTTCGCCTTCATCTGCGGGCCCGAGGACATGACCCGGGAGGTTGCGGAGACGCTGGCATCCCTCGGCATGCCGCGCGAGCGGATCAGGACGGAACTCTTCGGCGTCACCCGGGTCGCGGGCGCTGAGCGGAAGGTCGAGGCCGACGGCGAAACGATCCGGGCGACCGCGATCATCGACGGCCGCGCCCTTGCCTTCGACATGAAGAAAGGGGCGGAGACATTGCTCGATGCCGCCCTGCGCCAGGGTATCGAACTCCCCTTCTCGTGCAAGGCCGGCGTCTGCTCGACCTGCCGGGCCCGCCTGGTCGAGGGCGACGTTGACATGGACGTCCATTTCGGGCTCGAGGACTACGAAATCGCGAGAGGTTACATCCTGACCTGCCAGAGCTATGCCGCCTGCGACAGGTTGGTGGTCGATTTCGACGATCAGAATCACTGACAAGAACGACGAGGAACGCCATGGAAGACAATCAACCAGTCCTGCTGACCCGGCAGGACGGGGTCGCCACGATCACGCTGAACCGGCCCGACAAGATCAACGCCTTCAACGTCGCCATGCATGAGATGCTGCGCGAGCATCTGGCCACGATCGTGGCGGATGGCGCCATTCGCGCGATCATCCTCACCGGTGCGGGGCGCGGCTTCTGCGCCGGCCAGGATCTCGCGGATCGGGCGACGAAACCCGGGGAAGCCCCGCCCGACCTCGGCCAGACCATCAAGACCTGGTACAACCCGCTCGTCCGCCGCCTGCGCGCTCTGCCCCTTCCCGTCATCGCCGCGGTCAACGGCATCGCCGCCGGGGCGGGCGCCAATCTGGCGCTGGCCGCCGACATCGTCATCGCCGGACGCTCGGCCAAATTCGGCCAGGCCTTCTGCAAGATCGGCCTGCTGCCCGACTGTGGCGGCACCTGGATCCTGCCCCGCCTGGTCGGTCAGGCCCGGGCCGCCGGCCTCGCCCTGACCGGCGACAACCTGTCCGCCGAAACGGCCCTCGAATGGGGCCTGATCTGGAAGGTGGTCGACGACGCGGCGCTCCTCGACGAGGCGACGAAGATGGCACGTCACATGGCGACCCAGCCGACCCTGGCGCTCGCCGCCATCAAGCAGGCGCTGCAGGTCTCGTCCACCCATACCCTCGACCAGCAGCTCGATCTCGAACGCGACCTTCAGCAGCACCTGGGCCGTACCCGCGACTATCGCGAGGGGATCGCCGCCTTCCTCGACAAGCGCCCCGCGCAGTTCACCGGGTGTTGAGGTGACGCCCGTCGATCTGGCCTGGGCCTGCGCCCGGGCGATGTACGACCGGGACCCGACCTCGCGCCATCTCGGCATGAACATCGAGGACATGGGGCCCGGTAGCGCACGCGTATCGATGGTCGTCACGGCGGCCATGTCGAACGGCCACGGCACCGCCCATGGCGGCATGATCTTCGCGCTCGCCGACAGTGCCTTCGCCTTTGCCTGCAATGCCCGGAACGTCATGACCGTGGGCCAGAGCTGCACCATCACCTATCTGACGCCCGCCCACGTCGGGGAAACCCTGTCCGCCGTCGCCGTGGAGACCGCGCTCGCCGGCCGCAACGGCATCTACGACGTCGCGGTGACGGGACAGGACGGCAGGATCGTCGCCACCTTCCGCGGCCAGTCGGCCGCGCTCAGAAACAGCGTCATCAACGAGGAAACCCCATGACCGAAGCCTTCATCTGCGGTGGTGTCCGAACGCCCATCGGCCGCTATGCCGGTGCTCTTTCGAGCGCTCGCGCCGACGATCTCGCGGCGCTGCCCATCAGGGAACTGATGGCGCGCCATCCGACGGTCGACTGGGCGGCGCTGGACGACGTCATCCTCGGCTGCGCCAATCAGGCCGGCGAGGACAATCGGAACGTCGCCCGCATGGCCGCCCTGCTCGCCGGTCTCGGCGAGAGCGCGCCTGGCACCACGGTGAACCGCCTCTGCGGCTCGGGGCTGGACGCCGTCGCGATCGCGGCGCGCGCGGTCAAGGCCGGTGAAGGCGATCTCTTCGTCGCCGGCGGCGTCGAGAGCATGAGCCGGGCGCCCTTCGTCATGCCCAAGGCGACCGGTGCCTTCGCCCGTGACAATGCCGTCTACGACACCACGATCGGCTGGCGCTTTGTCAACAAGCTGCTCGAACGCCGGTTCGGCATCGATTCCATGCCCGAGACGGCCGAGAATGTCGCCGCCGAATTCGGCATTTCCCGCGCCGACCAGGACCGTTTCGCCGTCACCTCCCAACAGCGGGCCGGGGTGGCGATGAGCAACGGCCGCTTCGAGCGCGAGATCGTTCCGGTCACCCTGTCCGCGCGCAAGGGGGACCCGGTCAAGGTCACGCAGGACGAGCACCCGCGCCCCGCGACGACCCTCGAAGCCCTGGCCAAACTGCCCACCCCGTTCCGTCCGAACGGCAGCGTGACGGCGGGCAATGCCTCCGGCGTGAACGATGGCGCGGCGGCCCTGATCGTCGCTTCGGCGGAAGGCATGCGGCGCCATGGTCTGACACCGATCGCCCGGGTCGTCGGCGCGGCGACGGCGGGTGTTCCACCCCGGATCATGGGCATCGGCCCCGCCCCCGCCAGCCAGAAACTGCTCGCGCGGCTCGGCCTCGGCATCGCGGACATCGACATCGTCGAACTCAACGAAGCCTTCGCGGCGCAGGGCCTCGCCGTGTTGCGCCAGCTCGGCCTGCCCGACGACGCGGAGCACGTCAACCCGAACGGCGGCGCCATCGCCCTTGGCCATCCGCTGGGCATGAGCGGCGCGCGCCTCGCCCTGACCGCCGCGATCGAACTCGAGCTGCGCCAGGCCAGGCGGGCCCTCTGCACCATGTGCATCGGCGTCGGCCAGGGGATCGCCATGGTGATCGAACGTCCCTGAGATCCCCTCGTTCATCCGGGGGCGGCTGGCCACCTCGTCGTGAGGGGCCGGCCTTTTTCTTGTCCGCTGTCCGGTGACGGGGGTGGTGTCTCGACATAAAAAGAGGGAGACGACGACATGTTGCGCATCGTCGTCTCCCAGTGACCTGGGGGGAGGCCCAGGAGGAAAGCAAGCCGAGGAAAGAATGGGCGGCGCGCTTTCCGAACGCCGCCCTGGCAGGCGATTACTTGTAGTCGCGGAGCTGGTCGATATCGAACAGGCTGGGGGTCGGGTTGGTTTCGAGGTTCTCCCAGCGGGATTCCATTTCGAGCCAGGTGATGCGCTTCGAGATCACGTTCCAGAGGGCGACTTGGCGCCACTGGGCCTGCCCGGTCCGGGGGGTCCAGTCGCGGCTGTCGTACCAGACGCGCATCAGGTTGCCGCGGGCGTCGTAGAACTCGTTGGCGACCGGGTAATAGAACTCCTTGTCCAGGTAGAAGCGGCGCTTGGAGTAGATGTATTTGCCGGTCTTGTCGGTGATCTCGAGGATGATCACCGGGCGCAGTTCAAGCTCGACGGTGTCGACGGCACAGGAGCCGTCACGCTGGGCGGCCTGGTAGAAATGGCCGGTCTGCGGGAAGCCGAGGGTCCAGCCCTCGCCGACGATTTTGTAGTCGAACCTGCCGGGGTCGGTCTTCACCCAATAGGCACGCCAGTCGTCCCAGATCAGCTCGAGGCCGGCGGCCAGCGGATCCTGGCCATCGGTGGCCGAGAGGATGCGGGTGCGCTTCAGCGTCGGCACGAAGACCTTGAAATCGTCTTCCTTCTTCGCGTCGGCGTAGCGCTTGCGCACGCCGGAGAGACCGCGCACGTCACGGGGATCGGTGAAGTAGACCGCACCGCCCTCGACCACGCCGTCCATGCCGCCGATGTCGCCGAAGGGGGCGACGTCCTTGCGGCCATGCATCTTCTGCCACCACAGTTCGGCCTTGTACTGGCGTTCCAGGCTGCCGCTGCTGTTGCAGACGTCCATCGTGATCGGATGGAAGTTCAGGTTGTCGTTGGCGATGCCGTGGGCGACGAAGGACCAGGTGGCTTCCAGACCGTTCTTCGGGTTGAGGAAGGGCATGGCGCCCTGGGTCGAGAGGGCGAAGGAGCCGTCGGGCATCAGCAGGTTGCCGTCGGGGGTGGCGTTAAAGGCCACGCCCTTGGCGGCTTCGGTCTGCTCGAGCGTGCCCTTCGGCATGTAGTAGGACGCGGTCGGCACGATCACCGCCTGCTTCCAGCCGAACCAGCCGCTATCCTTGAAGCGCTCGGCGAGCGCCGGCAGGATGTAGGGCTTCAGCCATTCGGCATCGACGTTGGACGCGTTGATCACGGTGCCGGGCTTCAGCTCCGGCGGCAGGTTGGCGCCAGCCAGCAGGCCCGGCGCGTCATAGCCGCGCAACGCCGACCAGCGCTTGGCGATGGCGAGCGCCTCGGGCGAGCCGAGCGCGTCGACGAATTTGGAACGGCCGTTGCCTTCGCCATTCTGGGCGATGAAGGCTTTCCAGGCGGCGACGCCATCCTCCGGATTGGCCAGCGCGACCGAGGACGCGCCGAGCGTGGCGCCTCCCAAGGCCAGGGCGGCGACGATGCCGGTCGCCATGGATCTGATCTTCATGCATTCCTCCCGTTGGTGGTTGCCTGTTTGAGGTCAGGTTGTCGTCAGAACTGATAGGTGAGCGAGAACTCGATCGCGTCGGCATTGTCGTAGAGGCCGAAGAGGCCCTGTTCGGTCTTGCCTTCGTAGTGGATGAGTTCGAGACGCGGCCGGATATTGTCGCCGAAGTAGTTGAAGTCGACGCGCTGGCGATAGGCGAAGCCCTCGTTCTGGAAGTCGTAGGCGGCCAGGCCCTCGAGATAGAGACGCCCCTGGTCCAGGGCCTTCCACCACAGGAAGGTGCCATAGGTCTGCACCGGATGGACCTTGGAACCGAAGGCCGCATAGGGCGACTGGAACATCAGGTCCTTCGAGTCCTCGGTGATGATGTTGAAGAGCTGGAAGCTGGTGAAGATCGAGCTTTCCTGGCCCTCCCAGAACGGCAGCCAGAGGAAGTAGTCGACGCCGAACATGACCGAGATCTGATCGCGGAAGGTCACACTCTCGTCGACGCTGGAGATCAGCGCGTCCGAACCATAGGCTTCGTTGCCGACATTGGTCGTCACCCGGTAGCGGTTGAACGGCTTGTCGAACTCGTAGGACGCTTCCATGCGGAACACGGGGGCGACGTCCTTCGGACCGAAGGCCAGTTCGACCATGTCCCGGGTGAAGGTCGCGCCCAGCAGCTTCTTCCGGTACTTGTAGTCCAGCTCGAAGTTGGTCGTGACCGAGCACAGCGGCGGCAGGATGCCGGTGGCGCAGCCGTAGAGGTTGATCCCGCTGCCGCCGAGCAGGGAACCGAGCGTGCCGAGCAACCCGCCCGACGTCAGGCGCATGGCGTCGAGGTAGCCGATGCCCGGCGCATGAACCAGGGTCTCCAGCATCGGCTGGCTGAGGGGCACGTTCAGGATGGCTTCGTCCGCGTTGTTCGTGGCGGAGCCGACATGCAGGGTCGAGTCCCGCATCTTGACGATCGGCAGTTCCTGCCAGCCGTAATAGGCGTTCAGGGTGCCTTCGCCATGCAGCGCCTGGAATTTGAAGCGTGCCGCCAAAGTGGCGTCGGTCAGGGAGAACTCACGCGGCGTCACGTCCGAGAGATGGGCAGAGAAGTAGGGGATGCCCTTGCCCGAGACCGGATCGATCAGATAGGGGAAGGGGAAGCCGTAGAGCCCGCCGGACGTGGTGTCGCCCGGGGTCGGATTGTTGATGACGAACTGGTCATGATGGGTCTCGGGCATGAAGATCAGCTCGAGGCCGGGCTTCGTCATGCCGAGCCATTC
Source organism: Zavarzinia sp. (assembly GCA_028694545.1). Classification (GTDB taxonomy): domain Bacteria; phylum Pseudomonadota; class Alphaproteobacteria; order Zavarziniales; family Zavarziniaceae; genus Zavarzinia. The sequence continues at coordinate 7,338 of JAQVKV010000047.1, forward strand.
GAAGGGAGCGGCGATGCCGATCTCGTCGAAGTTCAGGTCGAGGGCGGCCATCCAGCTCGGGATGCGGATCTCGTCGCTGTCGCCGAGCACGCCCTTCATGCGCAGGTCCTGGGCATGCAGCACGTCGAGCAGGCGGATGCCGTCCGACTGGCCCCAGCCGCGGACGAACTTGCCGACCTTCAGGGCGTAACGATTGTAGTCGTCCGTGAACTTGACCGCCAGTTCCCGGATCATCTCGTCCTCGAAGTCGTCGAGGTAACGGTTCTGGTGGTCGACCGTATTGCCGAAGGGATCGTTCGCGCCGCCGCCCTTGCGGTTCATGTGATAGCCGTATTGCTCGGTCGCATTGTAGCTGTAGGGGTTCTGGATGCCGGAACCCATGAGGTCCGCGCCCCAGCTGTCGACCCAGTCGCCACGCAGCCAGAAGTTACCCGTCACGGCGATGTTGCGCGACGGTTTCCAGCTGATGTCCGTCTCGACGATGTAATTCGCCTGGGCGAGCTTCAGCATGCCGTCGGTCAGCTCGGAGTAGCCGAAGGCCACGCCCTGCTTCACCCGACCGCCGACGCTGACGTTGTCGAACCCTTCGGCCATGCCGGCCAGCGTGCCGGCTGCGGCACCGCCCAGGATCGTCGTCGTCAGCAGGATGTTCCACAGCTTCATCTTTCCCCCCTGCCCAGTTGGGACGGCCAAAGACCGCCCTCCTCCCATGTCTTGTGACGTATCTTGTGACCACTCTTGGCCGGCGGACCACGCCGCCGGCTTACCCATGTCCCGCCGGCGGATCACTCCGCCGGCTTGCCCAAGGCTTCCGCCCCCAGGGCTACCTTTGGCGCCGCATGGCCGTGGGCGTGCTTCGCCAGGGATTTCGGGCGGAACAGCAGGACCATGCAGGGCACGAAGATCAGCGCCCCGAGCATGTTGAAGAACAGCACCACGGCATGAAGCACGCCCATTTCCGCCTGAAAGCGCAGGGCCGAGAAGAACGCCCAGGGCATCACCGGCGCGATCATGGTGATCGCCGTGATCATCACCGCGTTGCCCGAGGTGCGCAGCGCATGCCCGATCGCGTCCTCGTAGCTCTCGCCTTCGGCCAGCGCCTCACGCACCCGGTGCAGGATGTAGATGCCGTAATCCGCCGCGAGACCGACACCGAGTGCCGCCAGCGGCAAGGTGTTGATGTTCAGCCCGATACCCATCAGCCACATGAAGGTGTCGGTCATGAAGGTCGAGGTGAGCAGGGCGAAGATCAGTACGCCCGTGACCCACAGCGAGCGGAAGGCGAGGAAGATGCAGCCCGCGATGAAGACGACGATCGCGATCAGCACCGCATCCTTGGTCTGCTCGATCTCGGCGTTCACCGCTTCCGCGATGCCGACCTGACCGCCGGCGACCAGCAGCTTCGCCCCATTCGGCAGTGGCGGCATCCTGGCGATGAAGTCACGCGCCAGGGTGGTCACGGCCTTCACCGTGGTGCCGGTCTTGTCGTCCAGCGGCACTAGGATGTTGCCGATGCGCCAGGTCTCGTCGGTATAGGCCTTGAAGTCGCCCGGCTCGCCCTTCGACGAGAACAGGTATACGTTGAAGGCCACCTCGTCGACGCTCTCGGGAACGATCGCATAGGACGGATCGCCCTCGTAGAGCACCTGGTTCACGGCCTGGACCATGGGCACCATGCTCTGGGCGTGGCGGGCCTTCGGCTCGTGCTGCCAGATGTAACGCGACAGTTCTTCGACCGCCCGATAGGTCGCGGGCTGGATCATGGTCTCGTCGGGCCCTTCGACATAGACCAGCATCACGTCTGTCCCGACACCGGCGAAGCGCTCGTTGATCAGCGCATTGTCCTCGTTGTAGCGGGCATCCGGCCACAGGATCGGGCTGCCCACGGCGTCGCCGATGACGACGAAGCGCGCGCCATAGACACCGACCGCAAGGCACAGCACCGTCACCGCGATGACGACACGGG
>JAQVKV010000048.1 GCA_028694545.1 Zavarzinia sp.
GCGACAGCGGCACGTGGACCGCCATCTGGTCACCGTCGAAGTCGGCGTTGAAGGCCGCGCAGACCAGCGGGTGCAGCTGGATCGCCTTGCCCTCGATCAGCGTCGGCTCGAAGGCCTGGATGCCGAGGCGGTGCAGCGTGGGCGCGCGGTTCAGCATGACCGGATGTTCGCGGATCACCTCTTCGAGGATGTCCCAGACCTCCGGCCGCTCCTTCTCCACCATCTTCTTCGCCATCTTGATGGTGGTGGCGATGCCCTTCATGTCGAGCTTGGCGTAGATGAACGGCTTGAACAGTTCGAGCGCCATCTTCTTCGGCAGGCCGCACTGGTGGAGCTTCAGCTCCGGGCCCACCACGATGACCGAACGGCCCGAATAGTCGACGCGCTTGCCGAGCAGGTTCTGGCGGAACCGGCCCTGCTTGCCCTTCAGCATGTCGGAAATCGACTTCAGCGGCCGCTTGTTGGCACCGGTGATCACGCGGCCGCGACGGCCGTTGTCGAACAGTGCGTCGACCGCTTCCTGCAGCATGCGCTTTTCGTTGCGGACGATGATGTCCGGCGCGCGCAGCTCGATCAGGCGCTTCAGGCGGTTGTTGCGGTTGATGACGCGACGATAGAGATCGTTCAGGTCCGAGGTCGCGAAACGGCCACCATCCAGCGGAACCAGCGGGCGCAGTTCCGGCGGGATCACCGGCACGACCGTCAGGATCATCCATTCCGGACGGTTACCGGATTCGATGAAGCTCTCGATCAGCTTCAGGCGCTTCACGATCTTCTTCGGCTTGGCCTCCGACGTCGTGGTGGCCAGTTCCTGGCGCAGCTCGTCACGCTCGCCCTCGAGGTCGAGCTTTTCGAGCATCTTGCGGATGGCTTCAGCGCCGATGCCGGCCTCGAAGCTGTCCTCGCCATACTCATCCTGAGCGCGCAGGAAGTCTTCCTCGCCAAGGAGCTGATTGCGCTTCAGCGCGGTCAGGCCCGGCTCGGTCACCACATACATCTCGAAGTACAGGATGCGCTCCAGGTCCTTCAGCGTCATGTCGAGCAGAAGGCCGATGCGCGACGGCAGCGACTTCAGGAACCAGATGTGGGCGACGGGCGAGGCCAGTTCGATATGGCCCATGCGCTCGCGGCGCACCTTCGAGAGCGTGACTTCGACGCCGCACTTCTCGCAGGTGATGCCGCGATACTTCATGCGCTTGTACTTGCCGCACAGGCACTCGTAGTCCTTGATCGGCCCGAAGATCTTGGCGCAGAACAGACCGTCCCGCTCCGGCTTGAAGGTGCGGTAGTTGATCGTTTCCGGCTTCTTGATCTCGCCGTGCGACCAGGCGCGGATCTTCTCGGGAGAGGCGATCGAGATCTTGATCTGATCGAAGGCCTGCGTGCCGGGAGTTTGGCCGAAAAGGGCCATGACCTCTTGGTTCATCACTTTGCTCCCTCAGGCGCTGCGGGCGTCCCCGCGCGCTCGGTTGCGAAAAATTAACTCGACAAAGATGGCGTCAACAAGGACGTCGCGCGTTTTACGCGACGTCCTTGCCGCCCATGTCGACATTCAGGCCCAGCGACCGCATTTCCATGACGAGAACGTTGAACGATTCCGGAATACCGGCCTCGAAATTGTCCTCGCCGCGCACGATCGCCTCGTAGACCTTGGTGCGGCCCGCGACGTCGTCCGACTTCACGGTCAGCATCTCCTGGAGGGTGTAGGCGGCGCCGTATGCCTGCAGCGCCCACACTTCCATTTCGCCGAAGCGCTGGCCACCGAACTGGGCCTTGCCGCCCAGCGGCTGCTGGGTGACGAGGCTGTAGGGGCCGATCGACCGGGCGTGGATCTTGTCGTCCACGAGGTGATGCAGCTTCAGCATGTAGATGTAGCCGACCGTGACCTTGCGGTCGAAGGCCTCGCCCGTACGGCCATCGATCAGCGTGCTCTGGCCCGAGGAGGCGAAGCCCGCCCGGTTCAGATAATCCTCAATGTCGGACGGCTGGGCGCCGTCGAACACCGGGGTCGCCATCGGCACGCCACGACGGAGGTTGTCCGCCATCTCGAGCAGTTCGCGATCCTCGAGCGGTTCGATCTTTTCGGCGTATTCCTTCGCCGAATAGACGGAGCTCAGCTTCTCGCGCAGGGCCTTCGCCTCTTCCGCGCCACGACGGATCTTGTCCGCCACGTCGCCGATCTGGCGGCCGATACCGGCCGCCGCCCAGCCGAGGTGGGTTTCCAGGATCTGCCCAACGTTCATGCGCGAGGGCACGCCCAGCGGGTTCAGCACGATGTCGACATTGGTGCCGTCCTCGAGATAGGGCATGTCCTCGCGCGCCATGATGCGCGAAATGACACCCTTGTTCCCGTGACGGCCCGCCATCTTGTCGCCGGGCTGCAGCTTACGCTTCACCGCGACGAAGACCTTGACCATCTTCATCACGCCGGGCTGCAGTTCGTCGCCACGCTGAAGCTTCTCGACCTTGTCCTCGAAACGCTTCTGCAGACGGTCCTTGGCCTCGTCGAAGTGACGCTTCAGGGCCTCGATGTCCATGTTGGACTGCTCGTCGCCCTTCAGCGCGATCTGCCACCACTGGCCCTTGGTCAGCTCGGCAAGGCTGGCGTCGTCGACCGTGGTGCCGGCGCGCATGCCCTTCGGGCCGGACGCGACCAGCTTGCCCAGCAGCGACGCCTTCAGGCGGCCGTAGACGTTGCGTTCGAGGATCGCCAGCTCGTCGTCCCGGTCCTTGGCCAGGGTTTCGATCTGCTCGCGTTCGATCGCCAGCGCGCGCTCGTCCTTGTCGACGCCGTGACGGTTGAAGACGCGGACCTCGACCACCGTGCCGGCGACGCCGGGCGGCAGACGCAGCGAGGTGTCGCGGACGTCGGACGCCTTTTCGCCGAAGATGGCGCGCAGCAGCTTTTCTTCCGGCGTCATCGGGCTTTCGCCCTTCGGGGTCACCTTGCCAACCAGGATGTCGCCCGGCTTCACCTCGGCGCCGATGTAGACGATGCCCGCCTCGTCGAGGTTCTTCAGGCCTTCTTCACCGATGTTCGGGATGTCGCGGGTGATTTCCTCGGGCCCGAGCTTGGTGTCGCGAGCCATCACCTCGAATTCCTCGATGTGGATCGAGGTGAAGACGTCTTCCGACACGATCCGTTCCGAGATCAGGATCGAGTCCTCGAAGTTGTAGCCGTTCCACGGCATGAACGCGACGAGCACGTTCCGGCCGAGCGCCAGTTCGCCGAACTCGGTCGAGGGACCGTCGGCGATGATGTCGCCGCCGTTCACCCGATCCCCCACCTTCACCAGCGGACGCTGGGTGATGCAAGTGTTCTGGTTGGAACGCTGGAACTTCGACAGGCGATAGATGTCGACGCCCGAAGCCGCCGGATCCATTTCCTCGGTGGCACGCACCACGATACGGGTACCGTCGATCTGGTCGACGACGCCCGCGCGCCGGGCGACGATGGTCACGCCGGAATCCCGGGCGACCGTCGCTTCCATGCCGGTACCGACCAGCGGCGCTTCCGCCTTGATCAGCGGCACGGCCTGACGCTGCATGTTCGAACCCATGAGGGCGCGGTTCGCGTCGTCGTTTTCGAGGAACGGAATGAGCGCCGCCGCGACCGAGACGAGCTGTTTCGGCGACACGTCCATGAGCTGGATCGCCGACGGCAGACGCATCTCGAATTCGCCCGCCTCGCGGCAGGACACCATGTCGGCGATGAAGCGACCTTCCTCGTCCAGTTCCGCATTGGCCTGGGCGATGACGTATTTGCCCTCTTCCATGGCCGAAAGGTAGACCACCTCGTCGGTCACCTTGCCGTCCGCCACCTTGCGGTAGGGGGTCTCGATGAAACCGTACTGGTTCACCCGGGCATAGGTGGCGAGCGAGTTGATCAGACCGATGTTCGGACCTTCCGGCGTCTCGATCGGGCAGATGCGGCCGTAGTGGGTCGGGTGCACGTCGCGCACCTCGAAGCCCGCGCGCTCACGGGTCAGACCGCCCGGGCCAAGGGCCGAAAGACGGCGCTTGTGGGTGATTTCCGACAGCGGGTTGGTCTGGTCCATGAACTGCGAAAGCTGCGACGAGCCGAAGAACTCGCGCACGGCGGCCGCCGCCGGCTTCGCGTTGATCAGGTCGTGCGGCATCACGGTCGCGATTTCGACCGAGGACATGCGCTCGCGGATCGCCCGCTCCATGCGCAGCAGGCCGATGCGATACTGGTTCTCCATCAGCTCGCCGACCGAGCGGACGCGACGGTTGCCGAGGTGATCGATGTCGTCGATCTCGCCGCGGCCATCCTTCAGTTCGACCAGAGTCTTGATGACGGCGAGAATGTCCTCGCGGCGGAGCGTACGCTGGGTGTCCGGCGTCACCAGGTTCAGGCGCGAGTTCATCTTCACGCGGCCGACGGCCGAGAGATCGTAACGCTCCTCGTCGAACAGCAGGCCCTGGAACAGCGCGGAGGCCGTTTCGAGGGTCGGCGGCTCACCCGGACGCATGACGCGATAGATCTCGATCAGCGCCTGTTCGTAGGACTGGCTCTTGTCCGCCATCATGGTGTTGCGGATGTAGGGCCCGACCGTGACGTGATCGATGTCGAGGGCACGGAACTCCTCGACGCCGGCCTCGTCCAGCAGCTTCACGCTGGCTTCGGTCAGTTCCTCGCCGGCCTCGATCAGGATCTCGCCCGTTTCCTCGTTGATCATGTCGAGGGCGGCATAGCGCCCGACCAGATCGTTGGAGGACACGAAGAGTTCCTGGACGCCTTCCTCGGCCAGCTTCTTCGCCATGCGCGGGGTCACCTTGGTGCCCGCGGCGACGACGACATTGCCGGTCTTGGCGTCGATCAGGTCGACGAGCGGCTTCACGCCACGCAGGCGTTCCGGCTCGAACGGCGTGCGCCACTGGCCCTGGCCGGCGCTGCCCGAACGGCGGAACACGAGGTTGCGATAGAAATGGGCCAGGATCTCTTCCGCCGTCAGGCCGAGCGCGAAGAGCAGCGTCGTCACCGGCAGCTTGCGGCGCCGGTCGATACGCACATGGACCACGTCCTTCGCGTCGAACTCGAAGTCGAGCCACGAGCCGCGATAGGGAATGACGCGGGCGGCGAAGAGGTACTTGCCGCTGGAATGGGTCTTGCCCCGGTCATGGTCGAAGAAGACGCCCGGCGAACGGTGCATCTGGGAGACGATCACGCGCTCGGTGCCGTTGACGACAAAGGTGCCGTTGGCCGTCATCAGGGGCATGTCGCCCATGTAGACGTCCTGCTCCTTGATATCGAGAACGGACTTGGCGCCGGTGTCTTCGTCGGTTTCAAAGACGATGAGGCGCAGCGTCACCTTCAGGGGCGCGGCGAAAGTCATGCCGCGCTGCTGGCATTCCTCGACGTCGTATTTCGGATGCTCGAATTCGTATTTCACGAACTCGAGATGAGCGTTCTCGGAGAAGTCCTTGATCGGGAAGACCGACTTGAACACACCCTGAATACCGGTATCGGTACGGCTTTCCGCCGGCACGTCCATCTGCAGGAACTGATCGTAGCTCGACTTCTGAACCTCGATCAGGTTCGGCATGGTCGTCACTTCGGGAATGCGCCCGAAGCTCTTACGGACCCGCTTGCGGCCAGTGAAGGAAATCGCCATGGGACCCTCGCGACAACGTCTCTACTGCGCTCTTGCGATCGGACAGGGGGCGTCGCGCAATCCTCGCATCCCTGTCGCCCGTCCGGGCCGGCCCTTCGTCGGAAGGGAAGAAACCGGGGGCGGGATCACCCGCCCCCGGCCGAATTCGGCGTGAACCGAATTACTTCACGGTGACCTTGGCGCCAGCCGACTCGATCTGTTCCTTGATCTTGTTGGCTTCGTCCTTGGACACGCCGGCCTTGACTTCCTTCGGAGCGCCTTCGACCAGGTCCTTGGCTTCCTTGAGGCCGAGGCCGGTGACGGCGCGGACTTCCTTGATCACGTTGATCTTCTTGTCGCCAGCCGACTCGAGGATCACGGTGAATTCGGTCTGCTCTTCGACCGGAGCGGCGGCGGCGGCAGCGCCACCGGCGGCGGCGGCAACCGCGACCGGAGCAGCGGCGGAAACGCCCCACTTCTCTTCGAGCATCTTCGACAGCTCGGCGGCTTCGATAACGGTGAGCGCCGAGAGTTCTTCAACGATACGGGCCAGATCAGCCATTTTGGTACGTCCTTAGATGAAACTGGATTGGGTTGATACGGAGGCTCACGCCGCCTGCTCTTCGTCCTTCTTGGCATAGGCCGCGAGCACCCGGGCCACCTGACCGCCCGGCGCCTGCAGCACCGATGCGATCCGCGACGCCGGGGTCTGGATCATGCCAAGGAGCTTGCCACGGAGTTCGTCGAGCGACGGCAGGGTCGCGAGGGCCTTGATGCCCTCGACGTCCAGTGCCTGGCCGCCCATGACCGCGCCTTGAAGAACATACTTGTTGTTCTTCTTGGCGTAATCGACCGCGACCTTGGCCGCGGCGACGGGATCGGTCGAATAGGCGATCGCGGTGGGCCCCTTCATGAGGTCCGCGAGGCCTTCGAACTTCGTGCCCTGGAGAGCAAGCTTGGTGAGCCGGTTCTTGGAAACCTTGAAGCTGGCGCCGGCAGCGCGCATCTGGCGACGAAGATCGGTGATCTCCGAAACCGTCAGCCCGCTGTAGTGACCGACAACCACCAGGGACGTCTCGTTGAAGACGCCCGAGAGGGTCTCGACCAGCTCCTTCTTTGCGGCTCTGTCCACCTTGTTACTCCCGAGTTACCCGAAGCACACCGTGCGCTCCGGGCCGTTTCTGCCAGAATCACGGGAAATCCCGTGATCCGTGACACCTGTCCCAGGAAAGACCCAATCACAGTCCCGGATACGGTCCGGGGCCGAATTCTGTCTCATCCCGTCTATGCTGGCGGCTATTAAGCACCAAGGGCAGGAACCCATGGCGCGCCAGCAGTCTCGGACAGGGCGGCGACCCGTTGCCGGACCGCCCTTCCCGACCCGGAGGCGAAGCCCCCTTGCCGGGAAACCCAGAAAGTCCCCCGACCGCAGGGCCGGGAGACCTTCAAGCTCAGATCAGGGAAAGTGTCAGGAAACGACCGACGACACTTCCACCCGAATACCCGGGCCCATGGTCGAGGACAGCGCCACCTTCTTCAGGTAGGTGCCCTTGGCGCCCGAGGGCTTCGCGCGCGAAACCGCGTCGACGAAAGCCTTGATGTTCTCTTCGAGGGCTTCCGGCGAGAAGCTCGCCTTGCCCACGCCGGCCTGCATGACGCCGGCCTTCTCGACGCGGAACTGCACCTGGCCGCCCTTGGCCGCCTTGATCGCTTCCGCGACGTTGGCGGTGACGGTGCCAAGCTTCGGGTTCGGCATCAGGCCACGCGGGCCGAGCACCTTGCCGAGCTTGCCGACGACGACCATCATGTCGGGCGTCGCGATGCAGCGGTCGAAGTTGATGTTGCCGGCCAGGATCTCGGCGGCGAGATCATCGGCGCCGACGATGTCGGCGCCCGCCGCCTGCGCGGCCTCGGCCTTGTCACCCTTGGCGAAGACGGCGACGCGGACGGTCTTGCCCGTGCCGTTCGGCAGGGTGACGGCGCCGCGCACCATCTGGTCGGCGTGACGAGGATCGACGCCGAGGTTCAGCGCGACCTCGATGGTCTCGTCGAACTTCGCGGTGGCGCGGTCCTTGATCAGCTTCACGGCTTCCGAGAGCGTGTAGCTCTTGTTGCGGTCGATGCCCTCGGCGGCCTTCTTCAGACGCTTCCCGACGAATGCCATGCCGATTACTCCTTCACCTGGAGGCCCATCGACCGGGCGGAACCGGCGATCTGGCGCGCGACGGCGTCGACGTCATTGGAATTCGAGTCCTGGATCTTGATGGCGGCGATCTCGTTGATCTGCGCCATGGTGATCGAACCCACCGTGCCACGACCCGGCGTGGTCGAACCCTTGTTCAGGTTCGCCGCCTTCTTCAGGAAGTAGGTGACCGGCGGGGTCTTGGTCACGAAGGAGAACGACTTGTCCGAATAGACGGTGATCACCACCGGCACCGGAATGCCCTTCTCCATGCTGGCCGTCGTCGCATTGAACTCCTTGCAGAAGCCCATGATGTTGACACCGCGCTGACCGAGCGCCGGGCCGATTGGCGGCGAAGGGTTGGCGGCGCCAGCCTTCACCTGCAACTTGATATAACCATCAATCTTCTTCGCCATGACTTCCCTCCTGGCGCACCTTCATCCGAAGGCGGCCGGTTGATCCGGGAGGTTGTGGGTCCGGCCCCTGGTGGACTTCTCCAGGTTGGCCTCCCGCACCGACCGATGCACGACTATCACGCCGCGCGACGGTCCCTCACGCTTTCGCCCGGGCCTCTCGACCTGAGCAAATCCACTTCGCTCAGAGCTTCTCGACCTGTGCGAATTCCAGCTCGACCGGGGTCGCCCGGCCGAAAATCGACACCGCGACCTTGAGGCGCGAACGCTCCAGGTCGACGTCTTCCACGACGCCGTTGAACGAGGTGAAGGGGCCGTCCGCGACCCGCACCTGCTCGCCGATCTCGAAGGTGATCGTGCTCTTCGGACGGTCGATGCCCTCCTGCACCTGATGCAGGATGCGCTGCGCCTCCGCTTCCGAGATCGGGGTCGGCTTGCCCGCCGGCCCGAGGAATCCCGTCACCTTCGCCGTGTTCTTGATCAGGTGATAGCCCTGATCGGTCATTTCCATCTTCACCAGCACATAGCCGGGGAAGAACTTGCGCTCCGACGAAACCTTCTGGCCGCGACGGACTTCCATCACCTCTTCGGTCGGCACCAGCACCTCGAGGATCTGATCCTCCATGCCGTGCTGCTCGGCCTGTTCGCGGATCGAACCCGCGACCTTCTTCTCGAAGCCCGAATAGGCGTGAACGATGTACCAGCGTGCCGTCATGGCCTTAAGCTCCGATGCCGAGGATGAACTCGACCGCCTTCGACAGGCCGATGTCGACCACCAGGAAAAACAGCGACGCGACGACCACCATGATGAAGACCATCAGGGTCGTGATGCCGGTCTCCTTGCGCGTCGGCCAAGTCACCTTGGAGACTTCCTGACGCACCTGGCGGGCGAAATCGATCGGAGTCGGCTTGCTCATGCCCTGTCACTCATCCTTGGCCGTCATTCGACCCGTGTAATCACTCGACCCGAATACCGGCTTTGCCGCC
>JAQVKV010000049.1 GCA_028694545.1 Zavarzinia sp.
GGTCGAGCGCACGGTGCGGTTCGGCCCGCCGCCCTCGTAATCGTCGGTACGCGACCACGAACCGGCATAGCCGACGCTCAATCTGTCCGTCGCCACCGTCGTGTCGCCGGAGACGGTGAGAGCGTCGCCGTTGGAGCGGTAGAAGGTGGAGACGCGGCCGGTGACCAGCTCTTCGCCCGTGGGCGCGAACCTGGGGGCCGTCGGTTCGACCACGATGGTGCCGCCGAGGCTGTCGCCGCCGAGGCTGACCGGCGTGACGCCGGCTATCGCCTCGATGCTCTCGATCCGTCCGGGCTCGATATAGGACAGCGCCGGATTCATGTGATTGGGGCAAGCGGCGGTGACCGACATGCCGTCCAGCAGAATACGCACCCGGTCGTCGGCCAGGCCGTTCAGTACTGGCAGGCTGGAAATGGCGCCGCCGGTCTTCAGGCTGACGCCGGGCTGGCCGGCCAGCAGGCGGGCGCTATCGGGTGACGGTACGCCAGCCTCGCGGATTTCATCGGCGGAGACGGTGGCATCGGTGGCATCCGCGCGGCCTTCGACGACGACGGTCGGCAGCTGCACGGGTTCTTCCGCAAGCGCCGCGACGGGGGTGGTGGCGGCCAGCAGGGCGAAGAGGGACGTGGTACGAGACAAGGATCTGGGCATGACTATTTCCGTATGACGGGCGTGCACGCACATCCACGCCGCCGGGGCGCGGATGGTGGGCGTTCGATGGGTGTTGGTCGAAGAGCCGGTGTCAGACGGAAAGGGGCGGGCCGCGCGGCTGGCTGCCCACCGCATGGGCAAGGCGGGGCGGCGCCAGGGGCTGGCGGCGCCAGTCGGCCCGGCCAAAGGCGACAGGGCTCGCGAGGGCGACGATCGTCGGCGCCACATAATGCCCGGCCAGGTCGACGGTGATGCAGATCTGGCAGCCGTGGCCGGGGACCGCCGGTGCCTTGCGGCCATCGTCGGCCGGCACGGCGGTGGAGCAGAGATTGGCGGCGAGGGCCCAGCTCAGGCCCTCCAGCGTCATCGGGCTGGCGGAATCACCGATTCGGGCTGTCGGCATCGGCGACAACGGGGCGACGATCTGCAGCAGAAGCGCCAGGCAGGCGAGCAGTACCGCCTTCCTCCGCCCCCAACGGCCGCTTTTCCGATCGCCCCGATACAACTTCGCGTCCCCCTGCGCCCGCGCGGCATGAAAGCGCGGACAATTGCGACGCAATGGGCCAGAATCGTACTCCTGTCAATGCGAGAGGGACGATGGCCAGAGTGAGGAAGGGGATGCCCCCCGAAGACGAGGCGGCGGCCCTGCCTGCGGCCGGGGCGCCGCGCCGCCGCCCGGTCCAGGCGCGAGGCCGCAAGCGCGTCGAGCAGATCCTCGGGGCCGCCGAGGCGCTGATCCGCGAGAAGGGCGTCGACGCCCTGAAGATGAGCGAGATCGCCACGGCCGCCGATGTCCCCATCGGCTCGATCTATCAGTTCTTTTCCGATCGCGGCGCCATCCTGCGGGCGCTGGCCGAACGCTATATGGCGGCCAACCGGCGCATGACGGAAGCCACGCTGCGCGACATCGGCACGATCGAGGATGCGAAGCGCAAGCTCTGGCAGGTCATCGATCAGTCCATCGCCACCACCTGGGCCGATCCCGCCTTTCGCGACGTCTGGTTCGGGCTGCTGGCCGACCGCGAATTGCAGGCCCTGAATCACACCGCCGCGCGCCAGGTGGCGCTCATCATCGTCGATGCCCTGAAGCCGCTGTTCCCCCATCTCGACCACGATCGGCTGATGCTGGCCGCTTCCACCATGGTGCACATGTCGGAAGGGCTGGTCCGCTCCGTCAGCCTGGAAGAGGAGGCGGTGGGCGCCGCCATGGTGCGCGAGTTCAAGCATCTGGTCGCGCTCTACCTGCGGGATCTTTCGATCGAGGAGTGACGGCCGTCACGCCTGCCCGTTGACAGTATCGGTGTATTCATGTCATTGGATGTGACATGAATACACCGACCAAGACATATGACAGTCCCCTGCGCCGCCGCCAGCAGGCCGCCACACGGGACACCATTCTCGAAGCTGCTTCCGCGATCGTGGAGGAGAGGGGGCTGGACGGGCTTTCCTATGCCGCCGTTGCCGCCCGCGCCGGCGTGCAGGAACGCACGATCTATCGCCACTTCCCGACGCGGGCCGATCTGCTCGACTCCTTCTGGGCCTGGGTCAACCGGGAGGCGGGCATCGCCGGTTTCCCACGCGACGAAGGTGAATTGCGCCGCTTGCCGCCCGAAGTCTACGTAGGCTTCGACCGGCGCGCCGGCATGATGGCGGCGCTCGTCTATTCAGAGGCCGGGCGTGGCTTTCGCCTGCGCGTGAACGCGGAACGCCAGACCGCCTACCGCGCCGCCCTGGCCGACCGGCTGCGCGGCCTCGATCCCGCCGTTGCCGACCGGGTCTGCGCGGTGATGCAGTTGCTTTACTCCGCTACCGCCTGGGCGACCATGCGGGATTTCTGGCAGCTCGACGGCCGCGCCGCGGGCGAAACCGTGGCCTGGGCGATCGAATGCCTGCTGGCCGCGATCGAGAACGGCGGCGTGCCGAAGTCCGGCGCCACACCTTTCCTTTCCGAAGACGAACGAGACGAATGATGCTGTTCCATGCCTCCATTCCGGCGCAGGACGCCGAAAAAGTTGCCGCCGCCCTGGCCGAGATCTGGCAGGGCGAGGCCATGCCCTTCCCACCGGTGCCCGGCGCCCATGTCGTCTTCGCCGGTGACGAGCGGGCGACGACGATCGAAGTCTATCCGGACGACCGGACCCTCGAACCCTCGACGGAAGGGGTCGCCATCGGCCTCGGCATGCCGCGCCGTACCTATGTTGGCGATCACATCGCGATCGCCACGGCCCTCTCAGCAGAGGACATCCTGGACATCGGGGGCCGCTTTGGCTGGCGCGCCCAGGTGGCGGACCGGGGCGGGATCTTCGGCGTGGTCGAGGTCTGGCTCGAGAACCGTTACATGGTCGAAGTCCTGACCCCTTCCATGCAGCGCGATTACATGACCCGTGTCACCCCGACCAACTGGCGCGGCATGCTGGCGGCGGGACCGCAGGCGCCCGGCGGTGTCAGGGCCTAACGGCCTGCCCCGGCGATTCTTCAGGCCGTGCGGCGGATACAGCCGTCCGGCTTGAAGATCCGGGTGGTCGAGGCGGGATTGCGGACGAGTGCGGCGGCGGGCCGGACGGGCCGGCGGACCAGTTCGCCGCTGCAATTGGGGCAGACATTGTCGAGGACGCTTTCCGCGCAGTCCCGGCAGAAGGTGCACTCGAAGGTGCAGATCACGGCGTCAGGGCTGTCGGGCGGCAGGTCACGATCGCAACATTCGCATCCGGGGCGCAGTTCGAGCATGATGATGCTCCGACGTTAATACGCTCTTCACCCTGTCGTGGCACGATGCCATCAGGGGTAGAAGGCAATAAACAGCGCCATGGTGACACATCGACCCGACCTTGCCGACCGTTTGCTGCAGGCTTCCGGTCAACTGGCACGAGGAAATTCGCTGAAGGCGGTCACGATCGACGCCGCGGCGGCGCTATGCGGCGCCGACCCGTCGGAGGCCCGTCTCGTCTTCGGTGACGACAAGGGCCTGCGCGATGGTTTGGTCGGCCTCTATCACGCCGCCAATCGCGATGTGCTGTCCTTCGCCATGCGCGAGGTCGCTTCGGTCGAGGATTTCGTGCGCCAGGCGTGCGAGGCGGTCGAGCATTACTATACGATCTTCCATCAGGACCCGGAGATGCGCGACGTCTGGACCGAGATCCTGACAGACCGCGACATGCGCGAGACCAATACGGAACATGTCATGCGCAACGCGGCCGGGCTCTATGCCGTCCTGCGCGACCTGCTGCCGCATGTCGACGAGATGGAACTGACCGCGACGATCGAGCTGATGATCCACATGACCGATGTCGCGGCGCGCTGGGCGGCGACGCGGGACGAGGCCAAGGGGCGCGCCATGCTCGACGCCTTCTGCCGCATGATCGGCCTGATGGGCGAGGAGATGGTGCGCGCAGACGCAGCCAATGCCCTCAAGGACATGGACGTCCTCTGAACCTTTTGCCCGTGACGGTTCAGGCGGATTTCGCCCGGGGTTTCCGCGCCTTGGCCGGGCTGGTCTTGGTCGAGGAGCCCTTTGTCGCGTGGCTGGCGGCACCGAGCAGTTTGGCCAGATAGTGGCCGGTATAGCTGCGCGCGACGGTGGCGATATCCTCGGGCGTGCCTTCCGCCACCACCTCGCCGCCGCCGCTGCCGCCTTCCGGCCCCATGTCGATGATCCAGTCGGCGGTCTTGATGACCTCGAGATTATGCTCGATCACGAGGACGGTATTGCCGGTCTCGACCAGGGCGTGCAGCACTTCCATGAGTTTCCGCACGTCCTCGAAATGCAGGCCCGTGGTCGGTTCGTCGAGGATGTAGAGGGTGCGGCCCGTCGCCCGGCGGGAGAGTTCCTTCGCCAGCTTCACGCGCTGGGCCTCGCCGCCCGACAGCGTGGTCGCCTGCTGCCCGACCTTGATGTAACCGAGGCCGACGCGCTTCAGCGTCTCCATCTTGTCGCGGATCGCCGGGACCGCCTTGAAGAACTCCGCCGCTTCCTCGATCGTCATGTCGAGGACGTCGGCGATGGACTTGTCCTTGAAGGTGATGTCCAGGGTTTCACGGTTGTAGCGCTTGCCCTTGCAGACGTCGCACTGCACGTAGACGTCGGGCAGGAAATGCATCTCGATCTTGATGACGCCGTCGCCCTGGCAGGCCTCGCAGCGCCCGCCCTTCACGTTGAAGGAGAAACGCCCCGCCTTGTAGCCGCGCGCCTGCGCTTCCGGCAGGCCGGCGAACCAGTCGCGGATCGGGGTGAAGGCGCCGGTATAGGTCGCGGGGTTGGAACGCGGCGTGCGCCCGATCGGCGACTGATCGATGTCGATCACCTTGTCGAGGAGTTCGACGCCCTCGATCGAATCATGAGCGCCGGCCAGTTCCCGGCTGCCGTTCAGGCGCCGCGACAGGCCCTTGAACAGGGTCTCGATCACGAGGCTGGACTTGCCGCCGCCCGAAACCCCGGTGACGCAGGTGAAGGTGCCGAGCGGGATGCGCGCGGTCACATTCTTCAGGTTGTTGGCACGGGCGCCGACGACGGACAGCACCCGCTTCCGGTCGAAGGGGCGGCGCAGGGCGGGGACGGGCACCGTGCGCGCGCCCGAGAGATATTGCCCGGTCAGGCTTTTCGGATTGGCCATGATCTCGGCCGGCGTGCCCTCCGCCACCACCGTACCGCCGTGGACACCCGCCGCGGGCCCCATGTCGATGACATAATCGGCCGTACGGATCGCGTCCTCGTCATGCTCGACCACGATCACCGTATTGCCGAGGTTGCGCAGGCGCTTCAGCGTCTCGATCAGGCGGTCGTTGTCGCGCTGGTGCAGGCCGATCGACGGTTCGTCCAGCACGTAGAGCACGCCGGTCAGGCCGGAGCCGATCTGCGAGGCGAGGCGGATGCGCTGGCTCTCTCCGCCCGACAGCGTGCCGGACGCGCGCGCCATGGTGAGATAGTCGAGGCCGACGTTCACGAGGAAGCCGAGGCGCTCGTTGATCTCCTTCAGGATGCGGGCGGCGATCTCGCCCTGCTTCGCGGTGAGCTTGCCGTCGAGGGCGAGGAACCAGGACGCGGCATCGGCGATGGATTTCTCGGTGACTTCGCCGATATGCAGGCCGCCAATCTTCACCGCCAGCGCTTCTGGCTTCAGGCGGTGGCCGCCGCAGGCTTCGCAGCAGGAGGCGGACTGATAGGCCGAGAGTTCCTCGCGCATCCAGTCGCTCTCGGTCTCCTTCCAGCGCCGCTGCAGGTTGGGGATCACGCCCTCGAACGGCTTCACCGTCTCGAAACGGCGGGTGCCGTCCTGATAGGTCATGGTGATCGGCTCGCGCCCCGAACCGTGGAGCAACAGGTCGCGGACCTTTTCCGGCAATTCGCGCCAGGGCTTGTTCAGGCTGAAATTGCGCGCCCGGGCCAGGCTTTCCAGGGTCTGGGTGAAGAAGGCGGAAATGGTCTTGGCCCAGGGGGCGATCGCGCCCTGGGCCAGACTGAGGCCGTCGTCCGGCACGACCAGCGCCGGATCGAAATAGAGCTTCACGCCGAGCCCGTCGCAGGACGGGCAGGCGCCGAAGGGGTTATTGAAGGAGAAGAGGCGGGGCTCGATCTCCTCGATCGTGAAGCCCGAGACGGGACAGGCGAACTTCTGGCTGAAGGTCACGCGCTCGCCGCTCGTCGCGTCTTCCGTGATGGCGATGCCGTCGGCGAGTTCGAGGGCGGTCTCGAAACTGTCCGCCAGGCGCTGCCCGATGTCGGCCCGGACGACGAGGCGGTCCACCACCACGTCGATGTCGTGCTTCAGCTTCTTGTTGAGGGCGGGCACGTCGGCGATCTCGTAGAGCTTGCCGTCCACCTTCACGCGCTGGAAGCCGCGCTTTTGCAGGTCGGCCAGCTCCTTGCGGTATTCGCCCTTCCGCCCGCGCACGAAGGGCGCGATCAGGTAGAGGCGCGTACCCTCGGGCATCGCCAGCACCCGGTCCACCATCTGGCTCACGGTCTGGCTTTCGATGGGCTGGCCGGTCGCCGGGGAATAGGGCACGCCGATGCGGGCATAGAGCAGGCGCAGGTAGTCGTAGATTTCCGTGACCGTGCCGACGGTGGAGCGCGGGTTGCGCGAGGTCGTCTTCTGCTCGATCGAGATCGCGGGCGACAGGCCCTCGATATGGTCGACGTCGGGCTTCTGCATCAACTCGAGGAACTGGCGGGCATAGGCCGACAGGCTCTCGACATAGCGGCGCTGGCCTTCGGCATAGATCGTGTCGAAGGCCAGCGACGATTTGCCGGAGCCGGACAGCCCGGTGATCACGACGAGGGAATCGCGCGGAATGTCGACGTCGACATTCTTCAGATTGTGTTCGCGGGCGCCGCGCACACTGATGAACTTGGACAACATGGGGCCTCTGCAACGCAATACGGCGCCGACGGGAAGGATCATCATATAGGGCGAATACGCGCCGGCGCCATGGCGGACCACCGACTCGTCGCTCATGTTGCCATTATGTTCCGGTTCTCCCTGCCGACGTGTCAAGGGGAGGAAGCGGCCGCCAGAAATCGTGGTCCGAAATCGGTACTCGAAATCGGCGGCCGGCCGTCAGCTCCGGCGGGCGGCCTTGATGGCTTCGACGAGGGTGAGGGTCTGCACCGCCTGGTCGGGGGTGACCCGGGGCTGGCCCTTCGTGCGGATGGCGTCGAGGAAATCGGCCAACTCGTCCAGCAGGGGTTCGCGCCGTTCGATCGGGATCACGGTGTCGACCACGGTGCCGTTCTCGCCCGGGGTGTGGAGCGTCAGGGTCTGGGCGATGTAATTCGCGACGGCGACCGCCTTCTCGCCCTTCACCTCGAGGGTGCGGATGCGGATCGGCGTCATGCGGCTGGCGCTGAAGGCGGCGAGCACGGGGCCGGGGAAGCTGACCAGCGCGGTCGCATAGTCGAAACCGGGCACGTCCGCGCCGCGCAGGCCGTCGACATGGGCGCCGGCGGCCATCGGGCGGCCCAGCATGTCGAGGACGACGTCGAGGTCATGCACCATGAGATCGTCGATCACGTCGACATCGGTGATGCGCGCGGCCTTGGCGAGGCGCCTTGCCGTCACCGCGTGGATGGTGCCGACGTCGGCCAGATGGGCCTTCAGGGCGACCACGGCCGGGTTGAAGCGCTCGAGATGGCCGACCGCCAGCACGACGCCCGCCGCCTTGCCCAGTTCGGCGATGCGCGCCCCTTCCGCCGCCGAAAGCGCCAGCGGCTTCTCGATCAGGCAATGCACGCCGGCCGCGATCAGCCGTTCCGCCAGCGCGACATGGGTGGTCGAGGGCGTGACGATCGAGACCGCGTCCACCGGCGGCAGGTCGTCGAGATCGGCGAAGGTGGGAATGCCGAATTGTTCCGCCGCCGCCTCGCGCCCGGCCAGATGCGGATCGACCGCGCCGACGATCTCGACGCCGGGCAGGCGGGCGTAGCAGCGAAGGTGATTGCGCCCCATCTGGCCACAGCCGATGACGGCGACGCGAAGGGGACGGGGAGGGGCTGTATCGGTCATGATGCTGTCCAGTAGACCCGGGGCCCCGAAAAGGCAACGGGCGGGCCGTAACTTTGCCGCGGGACGGGGCGAAACTCACGTTATGACGACGATGACGAAAGCGGCGCGCGGACGCATGTTCTGGCCCTGGCACGACCGGCGGGGCCGTTTTTCACGCCTCAAGGCGCTGATGCTGGCCGGGCTGGTCGCGCCCGCCCTCGTGCTCGCGGGACAATGGGCCGCGGGCGCCCTGCAACCCCGGCCCCTCGAAGAGATCATCCATGGCACGGGCCTCTGGGGCATCCGCTTTCTGCTGCTGTCGCTGGCCCTGACGCCGATTCGCCGGGCCGCCCAATATGCGGACCTGCTGCTGATCCGGCGGATGCTGGGGGTCGGCGCCTTCCTCTGGCTGGCGGCGCATTTCCTCTTCTATGTCGGGGATCAGGCTTTCGATCTCGGCCTCGTCGCCCGCGAGATCGTGGGGCGCTTCTATCTCACCCTCGGCACCGTGGCGCTGGTCGTCCTGCTGGCCATGGCCGCGACCTCGACCGACGGCATGGTGCGCCGGCTGGGCGCGCGGCGCTGGCGGGGCCTGCATCGGCTGGTCTATGGCGTCGGCGTGCTGGCGATCGTGCATTTCTTCATGCAGTCCAAGGCTGATCCGGGCGAGGCGACGATTGCCGCGGGCATCTGGTGCTGGGCGATGGCGCGGCGCCTGATATCGGGCAACGGCGTGGTCGCGCCGCTCGTCGGCATCGTCGCCACTGTGGCGGGGGCGGGGATCGCCGAGGCGTTGTTTCTCTATTTCCTGCGCAATGTCGATCCGGCGCGCGTGCTCGCCGCCAACCTCGATTTCACCTTCGGGCCGAGGCCGGCGCTCTGGGCCGGCCTCCTCGTGTTCGGGGCGGAGGTGCTGTTCAGCCTTCGGCGCTACGTCGCGCGGCAAGCTCGCGGTGGATCCGCTCCAGGGCGGCGGCATCCAGTGGATAGCGCCGCATGACCAAGGCCCCCAGAAGGTTCATGCCCGCCGGCAGG
>JAQVKV010000050.1 GCA_028694545.1 Zavarzinia sp.
CCGACGCTCTTCCGATCTTGCCATTTTGGCCGCGGATGCGCTGTTGGTGGCGCGCGGTCCTGGCAGCAAACTTTCGCTACTTTTGAGGTCCCCGGGGGGTGTTGCGGGCTCATGTGCAGCGCCGCGTATTGCCGAAGCCGCCATCCTGCGCCGCCGTCTTGCGGCCATGGCACGAGGCACACAGCGCCTGCCAGCGGCTGCAATCCCAGAACACCGTCTCATCACCACCATGGGGATCGATGTGGTCGACGACGCTGGCTGATCGGATCAGGTCATGACGCGCGCATTCCACACACAGCGGATGCTCTTGCAGGAACGCGGCGCGTTCCGTTCGCCAGCGCTTCGAGCGGTAGAGCGCACGTGCCACCGGATTGCGCCTGCTTGCGTAATCATGATCGCGCTCGCGCTTGTCGCGCCGGCCAACCGGGCGATGGATCGGCGGACGCACGGGCATGGGGCTGATCTCGATGATGCTGATGACGATGGTGCCGGAAACGACAACGCCCGCGAGGGATCGTCTCCGTCGCGGGCGCTACTCTCCCGAGCATAGCCAGAATTTACCCCATTCAAGCCGTTTCCGTCCGTTCGAAAACTGTCCGCCGGACACCTTCCTCGCCATTGCTCACCGCCGCGCCGCACCCGCAAGCGCGATTACCTTGCGCTTCGACAGATTGCGGTTGAGCCGCCGGCCGTTGAGCCGGAAGGCGATCACACAGAGCGCGTAGAGCCAGTGCTCATGGGCCGCCGAGCGCTGCAATCCGACAGTCCAGCAGATGGTTTTCCAGCGCTCGCCGTAGGCGCGCAGCCAGACGATCTTGCCGTCGATCGGATCGAGCCCCACCGTCCAGCTGAGCGTCTCCTCCATCCGACTGATCGCGGCGGGTGACGGGATGACGCGCATCGGCTTTGGCTCCTGTCCGACCTTGTCGGCGAAGCTATGGATGACCTCCGGCCAGACGCTGAAATATCCCTGACGCCGGGGTTCGGGCAGGCGCTTGAGCACGAAGGCCGCTTCCGCGAGACGTTCCTCGACGAGGCTCGGTGTCCAGCCACTCATCGCATACCGCCTGCGGTTTCCATCGCCCACAGCAACAGCGCGATGGCGTCGGCCTCGTTGTCGTCGGCGGGCTGGTAGCCCCGCTGGCGAATGGCGGCGACGACTGCATCCTTGCCGGCATTGCCCTTGCCCGTGGCGAAGCGCTTGATCGTACCGACGGGCACGCCCTGGTAGGCCACGCACTTCCGCTCGCACCAGGCGCTCAGGGTGGCGAGGAAGCCGCCGTAGAGGTGTGCGGCATCCGTGCCGACATGTCGCCGGACCTCCTCGAACCAGATCGCCGCGATAGGCCCGGACAGCCGATCGATCTCGGTCAGCCAGTTGGTGAAGCGCAGGTAGCGCATGCCGCCCCCGTCGTAGCGGCCCGGACGCAGCGAGATGGTGCCGCTGATGATGAGACCGTCGGGGTCGCGGATCGCCCAGCCTGTCGTGGTGCCGAGGTCGAGGGCGAGAATGGCGCCGCCCGTAGATGTGGCGATGACCGGGGCCGGATGGGGCGCGCTCTTGGAGAGGGGTGACGGGCACTGGCTCATGGTGGTGGGTCCTTCTCGTCTGATGTCGGTGAGGGGATAGACGGCACGGCGACCGCGCGCGAAGCCCCTGGGGGTGGGAGTGGGAGAACCCGCTTGGCGCGGTTCTCCCCCACCCCCGAAGGGGGTGGCTTTCACCCCCACAACTTCGAGAGCGCATCAACGCCTTGAATCTTTTGGAGAAATCGAAGTTGGGACGGCCTATTGTGTGGGTCGCGTTACCAACTTGAATCTGCGAAAGGCCGCGCAGCGGAGCGCGCGCGAGCCAAGGTAGTTGGGACGAGCTTTCCTAACTTGAATGTGCGCGGGATGGCTGGGCGGAGCGCGGCGGCGCGAAGAGCAACGAAAGTAGTTGGGAAGCTGGCCGCCCAGCTCGCCGCAACTTGCCACAACTTGATCCTGCGTAAGTCCGCGTAATCGGGATGAGCTGGCGCATCACGAGGTCTCCTCCGTCTGATAGACCCAGACCAGGGGGTTCTCGACCGGTAGCGCCGCGCCGCTCTGTGGGCACTTGTAGGTGTTGGGAAGGACTGGGATCCGGACGGGCACGACCTCGCCGGTGTCGGGGTCTGCGGTCTCTTCTCCGGTCGGGAACGTCATGCCCTCGACGCAGAGATAGCCGAACTTCGAGCGCGAGGTTGGCAGACCGAACGGCGCGCCATCGCGAACGAACTTGATGAAACCCTTCGTCGCCAGCACGCTGATCCGTTCACGGATCGTGTCCTTGCCGCCGAGCCCGGCCTGATTCTCGAAGCTCTCGGCGAATTGCAGCGCGGTGTAGAGCCGGCCGGCCTCGGCCTCATCGAAGAGCAGTTGAAGGATCACGTCGTGTTTGCGTGCGCGCTCGGCGTCGAGCTTCTCGCCGAACTCGCGACGCACGAGCCTTGTCTCCGAGCGGTCGATGGCGATCCAGCGTCCGTCCGCCTTGTCGACGATCATCGGCTCGATGCCGGGGCCGTTGCGGAGCTCGAAATGCAGCATCCGCTCCGGCCGGTCCTCGTCGGGCCGGTGCATGATCACGCCGGAGGTGTAGAAGCTGCGGAGGCTGCCCGCGCCCGAGAGCGCCATGAACGGGTCCTCGACGAGCTGCTTCTTCGTGATCTTGCGGGTGTGATGGCAGAGGATCAGGCCCGCATCCGGAGCTACGGCGTCCCGCAGCGCTTCGACCCGCTCCTGCAGGAAGAAGAGCATCGCAGTGTTGTCGTTCTCCCCGCCGCCGTCCGGCCCCCCATCGAAGAGATTGCGGATCGGGTCGATGCAGAGGATATCGGGCGCGCCATGGCCGTAGTGGGCGCGAACCGCGGCGATGGTCAGGCCCACGCCGCCGGCGTCGAGCAGCATGCGGACCTTCGGCGTGGCGACGAGATTGTCGCGCGCCGCGGCCAGGAGCGCCGGCTCGATCCGGATGGCCTGTAGGCGCTCCCGGAGGTAATGGTACTGGATCTCCGCCTGCAGATAGAAGATCCGCAGCGGCCGGCTTGGCGCAAAGCCGAGGAAGGGCACGCCCGCCGCCATGTGGACGAGCAGACTGATCAGGAAGTCGCTCTTGCCGACCTTGGGGGCTCCGCCGAGCACCAGCATCCCGCCGGGCGTCAGCAAGCGCGGCGCGATGATGTCGTCGGGCATCGGGCTCACGTCGTCGAGCAGTGCGCCGAGCGTGAAAACCGGCAGCGCGGACATCGGCGGCACGACGATCCGTTCGAGGGCCGGTCCGTGGCGCTCTTCATGCAGCCGCCAGAGGCGCTGTGCTTCCGAGGCGAGACGTTCGAGCGGCCAGCTGGGGCGGAGCTGGGCGGCGTTGTACTGGCAGATCGCCTCCCACGCGTCGTCGCGGCTCATGCGGCCCTCGTGCGCCATGCGGACGTAGTGGCCGATCGCGGCGCTCGCCCCATGGAAGCGGGTCCAATCGTCCGAACCGCCTTCGCGGACCGGCGTCGTCAGGACATCGGTGATCGACGGTTTGTCGGTCGAGGGGCCTGGCTCGGATCCGACCCCGACAAGCGGCGGCATGTCGGCCACGAGTTCGGCGAAGTCGCGCAGATGGACCTCGATCCGCGGGCTGTGGCGGCGGATGTTGACCAGGCGCTTGAACCCGCCCTTGTGATAGACGGAGCCGGCCAGACGGATCGGCTGGTGGGCCGATCGGAAATGGGTGTCGCCGCCGACCTTGACCGCGATGTCGCCGCGCAGCCGACAGAGAAGCGCGATATCCTCGCCCTCGGTCGGCTCGCTCAAGCGCCACCAGACATGCAGCTTGTCGAGACCGTCCGGCGTCCGGCCGCCACTTTCGACGAGCAGTGTCGGCTCGCCGAGATGACGAACGAGGTGGTCAAGCTTGGCCGCAATGTCTCCGGCGTCGAGGTCGACCAGGACCGTCTGCATCTGCTGGACATCGGCGGCCTTGGCCTTGCCGGTCTCGGCGACCGTTCCCGGCACCACATAGAAGGCCGCCCCTTCGCGTGCTGCCCAACCGGCAAAGGAAACCGCCTTCTCCAGCAAACTGTCGTCGATCTCGATCCAGGCGTTGTGGGGACGGCCGTCGATGCCTTGGCCCTTGTCCACGAACCCGCGCAGGGGCACCCAGCCATCGCAGTAACCGAAGACCACATCGAGAAAGACGGCGATCTGCTCGGGATCCGGCTCGATGTCGAACGGATCGGCCTGCGGCGCGGCGTCGTTGAAATCGCGCCAGGCATCGAGGGAGATGACCTTGTTCCCGCTCATGCTGGCAGGCTCCAGCAGCGTTCCGCCCACGGGCACATCCGGCACTCGTGGAAGTCACGGGTCGTGGCGATGCGCGGCAGCAGATCCCCTGCATCCGTCGCCTGAAGGATCCGCACGGCGCGGTCGCTCATACGCTGTGCGAGCCCTGCGTCGAACGACACGAGTTCGTGGTGCAGTTCGGCGGTGTCCTTGTTGATGGCGGTGAAGAGTGCTGGATTGTCGGAGATGCCGGGGACCTGCGCCTCCATGTAGGCCTGGTAGAGGGCGATCTGGGACGCGTAGACAGGCTTCGCGACAACCACGCCCTTGGCCACGGTCTCGCGCCAGTTCCTGGCGTTCATCGTCTTGCATTCCCAGAGCGCGGGAACGCCGATGTCCAGCAGCTGGGGCGCGGCGGCGATGATCCCATCGACATGACCGCGGATGCGGCCACCAGCGACCGAGAAGCCGAATTGCTCGCCGTCCGGACGGTTGCCCTTGCGGGTATAGAGATCGAACCCGGCACCGCGCAGCCAGCGGATGGCAAGATCTTCGAGCGCGTGTCCGATCTCGAAGATCCGCAGCGTCTGGCCGGAGAACTCCTGGCCCTCATCCTTCGGCGCGCCCGCGAACTCGAATTGCAGAGCGCGCTCACAGCCGTGTCCAAGGCGGGAGCCGCCGAGATAGGTCCTGGGCGCAATCGCCGCGCGTTCAGCGACGATCGCCTCATCGATGACCGCGTTGATGCGTTCGGCGCAAGTGGGGCGGTGGTCGTAGTCAAGCATCAGAACGGCACCTCCGCGTCGGCGTCGGCAGCCATGGCATGCATGGCATCCTGGAAGCCGCCGACGGCGACTTCGATGAGCGTGAGCACCTGCGCCTCCGTGAGGTCGGAGAAGCGCGCCTGCCAGCCGATCTCCTCCATGATCTCGGCGATCGGCTTCATGGCGGCGCGGATCGCCGCCTTCTCCTGTTCGGTGAGATCAACCATGGCCCAGCGCTCCCGCGCCAAGCGCGTCCAGAAGCCTTGGCAGGCCATCGAGCAGAACCAGACCGAGGGGCGCGGTTGCTTCGACCGCACCGGGTCGAACCAGCCAAAGCCACGGGTGGGTCGCCGGCAGACAGCACAGAGCGTTCCACGCGGATGCCAGAGCCGCCGCCGGTCCTCGGCCGTGATGAGGGTAGGACAGGTCATGGCTCATGCCGCCCTCCCGATGGCTGCTTCGGGCGCGGCATCGGCTGCGCCGAAGACGAGCGAGCGGATGGCGTCACGGTTGAAGCGAAAGGCCAGCAGCGCTGATGCCTGATAGCGGGTGAGTCCGAAGTCCTGCCGGTACTCCGGCGGCAGTAAAGCGAGCTGCCGGTCAGTGGGCGGCTGGTTCAACCAGCGGCGCGTCTTGTGGGCGCTCTCGTCGCTCTCATGCTCATTGAGCCAATCGTCCGCCGCCGCGAGGCAAACGGTGCGTTCGCCCACGGCCAACAGATGAGGGCGCTGCTTCTGGAGGCCTCCGATGCCGTACCAGCGACCTTTCAGGAAGAAGACACCGCTCCAGGCATTGAAGCCGTTGGCGATGAGCGCGGCATCGTCGCCGAAGAGATCGCACCAGCGGAAACTCGATCGCTTCAGGAGGTCGATCTCGGACATCACGAAGTCGCAGAGCGGCGCTGCTTCGCCGCCTTCGGGACGCTCCCAGACATGACCGCACAGCGGACATTCGATAGTGGCGAGCGGCACGTTGGCGCCGCAATGCGGGCAATCCTTGGTCGGCACCTCGCCGGAGGGCTCGCGACCGTTCAGGTCGACATCCTGCTCCAGCGAACCGTGCAGCAGGGTCGAGGTGCCGAAATCGAGCACGATGCAGTCGGTCTTGATGATGCCGGGATGCTCCTCGGGCGAGACCGTGCGCAGGCCCCGGCCGACCATCTGGATCATGGTCGATTTGTAGGAGCTCGGCCGCAGCAGCACGACGCAGCCCGTCGGCGGATGATCCCAGCCCTCGGTCAGGACGGTGACATTGACGACGACCCGCAGCTCTCCGGCGGCGTAGGCGTCGAGGGTCGTCTTGCGGTCGGTATCGGCCATGTCGCCGTGGATCAGCCCGGCAGCGACACCGGCCGCGTTGAAAGCGGCGGTCACGTTGCGTGCGTGGTCCACGGTCGAGCAGAACACCACCGTCTGGCGCTCGCCTGCCTTTGCCCGCCAGTGGCGGATGACGGCGTCCGTGACCGGCGACCGGTTCATGATCGCGTCGACCTCGGCCATGTCGAAATCGTCGGCCGTGCGGCGCACCTTGGTGAGCTGGTCCTGGACGCCGACATCGATCACGAAGGTTCGCGGCGGCACGAGATGTCCCGACGCGATCAGCTCCCCGATCCGGATCTGATCGGCGACGTTCGAGAACACCGGGCGCAGACCGCGCTTGTCGCCCCGATTGGGCGTCGCCGTGACGCCGTAGACCCGGCACTCGGGATTGCGCTGCAGTGCGGCGTCGATGATGCGGCGATAGCTGTCGGCGGCCGCGTGGTGCGCCTCGTCGATCACCAGGAGGTCGAGCAGGGGCAGCTGGCCAAGATTACCGGCGCGCGCCAGCGTAGGCACCATGGCGAAGGTGACCTGGCCAGCCCAGGACTTCTCCTTCGCATCGACGACCGAAGTCGTGATACGGGGATTCACCCGGCCGAACTTGCTGCGGTTCTGAGCGGTCAGCTCGTCGCGGTGGGCGAGCACGCAGGCCTTGGCGCCCGTGCTCTTCGGGGTTTCGCCGACCATGCGACCGATGACCCCTGAGAGCATGATCGTCTTGCCGGCTCCGGTCGGGGCGACGCCGAGGGTGTTTCCGTGTTCGTCGAGCGCGCGGACGCTGCGCTCGACGAACTGCTTCTGGCGGGGACGCAGCAGCATGGCCGCCTCACTGCGCCCAGGACGGGCGCGTGCCCGGCTGCGGCATGGAGGGCTGGGAAGGCTGAGCCTGCGGTTGCGGTGCCGCACCGGGCACGCCCATGAGGGCGGCATAATCCTTGTGATCCGGCGTCACCGCCGCGCGGATCTCGTTCTTCTCCTCGCCGTTGGTGTCGGTGCCGATGTCGATCCGCGCCACGAACTCGAGCCCGTCGAGATCGGCAAAGCCGCTGATGCGACGCGCGGCCTGGGCCTGGGCGGACGTGTCCTTGTCCGAAATGCCGCGCGCGGAGTTGAGCATGCCGCGGATCAGGCTGCGGCCCATGTTCGCCCAGTCCGGCCCCTTGGGGCTGTACAGCCCGATCAGGGTGAAGATCTTGCGCCGTGCGTAGGGCCCTTCGAGAACCGTGAACTCGCCCGAGAGATAGACCGAGCCGGTGGTCCCCCGCGTGGCGTATCCGCCGGTCCAGCCCTGCGCCGGATCGTCGAATCCGCCCGGACGGATCGTCAGGCGCACCTTGGCCAGCGTGCCCTTGGGGATAATGTTGCTGTTCTGCTTGGCGTCGTTGAAATCGTTCCAGGATCCAGTCATGGCTGGGGTCTCCTCGTTCAGGCGTTTTCGGAATGGGTGGGTGCGTCGGAGGTCGGCGCCGTCGCGGCCGGGGGCGGGCTGCGATAGGCCAGCCGCTCGGAGGCGGGCTTCACGGGGCCGCGGATCTTCGCCATCAGGCGGCCGAGATGCGGCTCCTCGATCAGGTCGAGACGGCCGGATCGATCCTTCGCCGGGAAGTTCCAGGGGTTGATCGTCTGGCAGACGAAGGCACGGTACGGCGCGCCGGACTCGTCCTTGATCTCCGCCATCGTCAGGACTTCATCGACGATGCCCGGCAGCTCGAGGCCGGTCTTCGAGCCGTCGATCTGCGGCTGGAAGATGCGTCGATTGAAGTCGTCGAGCTTCTCGTCGAGGATCCCGACGAACCAGACGTTCTTCGCCCGCGTGTGCTGGAGATGCGTGAGCCACGCGATCATCTCGCGGCCGTGCAGGCCATAGGCGCCGCGGACATCGGGCTTGCCGGTCTTCTCAGAGAACGCCTCGGGCTGCCCCTTGCACCATTGGAAGCAGAGCCGCCCGGCGACGGTGATCGAGTCGATGAAGACCGTGTGGTAGCGGTCGAGCGAAGCCGGATCGCGGAAGCGCTCGCACACCGCCGCGAAGTGGGCCTCGATGTAGACCTGGTCGTTCCGCAGCGCCGGATTGGGGCCGCCGATGAAGACCGCGAAGTCGCGGCACTCGGCCCATGTGCGCGGCCGGACGCTGTCGCCGGACCATCCCTCGATGGCCAGGTCGCCCGCCTCCAGGTCGATGAACAATGTAGTGGCGGGGTCGAGCGTCCAGAGAAGCGAGGTCTTGCCGATCCCGGACTTGCCGAAGATCGTGCCCTTGACGCCGCGCGGCTCGGCGAGCCGCTGATCGGCGGAAATGATCGGGAGGGCCATCACTTGCCTCCCTTCGCCGCGATCATAGCGTCGATCGCGACGTCCGCTCCCAGCGCGCCGGCCTTGCGGGCCTCGTCGTGGAGGGTGCGTACCGCGTCGATCTCACGGTAGAACGCCGACGCCTGCTCGTTCAGCCCGATGAGGGCGAAGGCCAGGTCGTCGATCGAGGCCGTCCCGACCGGCTTGACGGTCTCGTCGCGACGCTCGCCAAGGGCCGGCACCCGGATAGTCTCGGGCAGTTTGTCCAGCCCGTAATGGTGCTCGCGGAGCAGCGCGAGCTTCTTCGTGATGCTCATGACGTCACCTCGGTGTTCAGGGAAAGACGGAAGCTGGGCTTGCCGGTGCGGAC
>JAQVKV010000051.1 GCA_028694545.1 Zavarzinia sp.
GCCTCGGCCGGGCGGATGGCCAGGGGGTGGTCGGGCAGGCGGATGCGGGCCAGGTCGGTCATGACGGCACGGCCTTCAGAGGCCGGGCGGGGCCGGCGGATGCCACAGCGTCCAGCCGCGATAGAGCGAGAGCAGGCGGAGCACCAGGCAAAGCGCGGCGCCGAACATCAAGGCTGGCAGTGGCGGCAGGCCGGCCAGAATCTCCCCCGCGACGACGGCATAACCGCCGGCCAGGGCGGCGACGGCATAGATCTCGGCTTGCAGCACGAGGGGCGCACGGACGACGAGAAGATCGCGCAGCATGCCGCCGCCGATCCCGACCACCATGCCGATCGCGGGCGCCATGACGGGATCGACGCCGAAGGCCAGCGCCTTGCCCGTGCCGGCGGCGGCGAAAAGGCCAAGGCCGATGGCGTCGAACAGGCGCACCGGCTTGTCGAGCTTCGCGATCCAGCCGCCGGCGATGATGGTGAAGATGCCGCCGGCCAGCGCGATGCCCGCATTCCGGCCGGACTGGAAAGTCTCGGGCGGGGTGGCGCCCAGCAGCAGGTCGCGCAGGATGCCCCCGGCCAGGGCCGTGACGAAGGCGAGCAGAAGCACGCCGAACAGGTCGAACTTCTGGCGCAGCGCCAGCGCGGCGCCCGAGATGGCGAAGACGAAGATCCCGATCTGATCGAGGACCAGGATCAGCCATTGCACGGAGTTTTCGAGGGGCGGCAAATCATCCATGGCGCAGAGTGTCGACGACACTGGCGTGAAGCGCCATCGCTTCCGTCGTGTCGAGCCCGATGAAGCGGCCGCCGGCATCGACCGGCAGGACATGGGTCCCGTCCACCGTGACGCCGAGGATGATGCTCCTGCCCGGGTCGAGCATGAGGGGCTGATCCTTCCAGTCCACCTGCCAGGCCTCGCGCCGGCCCTTGCCTTCGCCATGGCGGACGCGCCAGCCCCAGCGCGTGCGCTTTTCCAGCGTCAGGGCGACGGGCCGGGCGAGGCCCGTGGCGAAGGCGCGTCGGAAGGCACGCTTGCGGAACACGTCGCCCACGGTGCGGCGCGCGCCGAGGATCGTCAGCGCCAGCAGGATGAAGGCGGTGGCGATGAACGTGCCCAGCCGGTTCCAATAAGTATCCAGCGCGAAGGCGGTGGTCAGGCGACCGGGCCTAGCCGGATCCGCGACCACGGCGGAAGCGAGATCCTCGTCCGGCAGGGACAGGAAGAAGATCGGCGCGGTATCGCGGACCAGGAGGCCGTCCGCTCCCGGCGCCTCCACGGCAAAGATGCAATAGACGAGGAAGCGCGCCCGCCCGCAGGACGTCTCCAGAACTCGGCCCCCGTCCACCGGGGCAAGACCTTGGCGCAGGGGCAAGTCCGCCACGAGGCCCGGCCCCAGCCACGCCGAAAAGGCGACGAGGCCAAGGCCCAGGACGAAGAGGAAGGCGACCAGCAGCACGGTCTGCCGCGGCTCGGCCCCGGGCGGCGCCACGGCCAGGGGACGATGGGGCAGGTGGATGCGCGAAAGGTCGGTCATGCCTACCGCGTCAGGCTGCGGGCGATCACCATCTGCTGGATCTGGCTGGTGCCTTCGTAGATGCGGAAAATGCGGACGTCGCGGTAGAAGCGTTCGATGCCGTAGTCGGCGACGTAACCTGCCCCGCCGAAGATCTGCACGGCACGGTCCGCCACCCGGCCCACCATTTCGGAGGCGAAATACTTGCAGCAGGCGGCTTCCGTCGAGACATTCTCGCCCGCGTCGAAACGGGCGGCTGCGTCGCGCACCATGCATTGGGCGGCGTAGATCTCCGTCTTGCAATCGGCCAGCATGGCCTGGACAAGCTGGAAATCGGCGATGCGCTGGCCGAACTGCCTGCGCTCGGTCGCGTAATTGATGCTGTCCTCCAGCAGGCGGAGCGCCACGCCGACACAGACCGAGGAGATATGCAGCCGGCCCCGGTCCAGCACCTTCATGGCGGTCTTGAAGCCCTTGCCCTCGGTGCCGCCGATCAGATTCGCGGCCGGTACGCGCGCATCCTCGAAGATCACGTCGGCGATCTTCGCGCCTTGCTGGCCCATCTTCTTCTCAGGTTTGCCGATGCGGATGCCCGGCGTGTCCGCCTCGACGACGAAGGCGGAAATGCCGCCCGCGCCCTTGATGGCGGCATCGGTCCTCGCCATCACGGTGAAGATGCCGGCGGTCGGCGCATTGGTGATGTAGCGCTTGGTGCCGTTCAGGACGTAGTGATCGCCGTCCCGCCGTGCACTGGTCTTCAGGGAGGCGGCGTCGGAACCGGCGTCCGGCTCGGTCAGGCAGAAGGAGGAGGTGAGTTCGCCGCTGGCGAGTTTCGGCAGATATGTCGCCTTCTGTTCGGCCGTGCCGTCGATGATCAGGCCCTGCGCGCCGATGCCGACATTGGTGCCGAAGGCGGAACGGAAGGCGGGCGAGGTCTGGCAGAAGGTGAACATCACCTCGATCTCGTCGCTCATGGCAAGGCCAAGGCCGCCGTATTCCTCCGGGATCGACAGGCCGTAGAGACCAAGCTCGCGCATTTCCGCCAGAATTTCGGCCGGCACGGCGTCGTCTTCAGAGACCCGCGCCTCGGCCGGGCGCAGGCGCTCGCGCACGAAACGCTCCAGTGTCTCGATGAATTGCGCCCGCGTCTCACGGTCGATCGCCATGGCTTCCCCTCCGGTTTTTCTTGTGGCGGGGGAGTGAAGCACTTTCCTTATCGACCGACCAGTGTTTCGAGGAGGGTATCGGGGGGGCGCCGGGGCCGCGCGAAATCCCCACCGGCGGACATCGGAGGCTTCCGCTTTCGGCGGTTCGTGCTAGGAGAGGGGCGTCGGAGTGCGGTCGGGGTAGAGGCATGAGAGTCGAAATCGAGATGGGCACCCAGGCGAAGGGCCTGCCGGCGCAGCTCGATCTCGAGGAATTGCTGGCGACCCGTCTCCTGGTGCAGGGCAATTCGGGCTCGGGCAAGTCGCATCTGTTGCGCCGCCTGCTCGAACAGAGCGCCACCCATGTGCAGCAGGCCGTGATCGATCCGGAAGGGGATTTCGTCACCCTGGCCGATGAATACGGCCATGTCGTCGTCGAGGCGACGCGGAGCGAGGACGACCTGACCCGAATCGCGGCCCGCGCGCGCCAGCACCGGGTCTCGGTCGTGCTCAGCCTCGAAGGGCTGGACGCCGAGGCGCAGATGCGCGCGGCCGCCGCCTTCCTGGGCGGGCTGTTCGATGCCGAGCGCGACTACTGGTATCCGATGCTGGTGGTCGTCGACGAGGCGCAGCTCTTCGCGCCCGCCGCCGCCGGCGATGTCTCGGACGAGGCGCGCAAGCTGTCCCTCGGCGCCATGGCCAACCTGATGTCGCGCGGGCGCAAGCGCGGCCTCGCCGGCGTGATCGCGACCCAGCGCCTGGCGAAGCTGGCGAAGAACGTGGCGGCGGAAGCCTCCAACTTCCTGATGGGCCGCACCTTCCTCGATATCGACATGGCGCGCGCTGGCGATCTTCTCGGCATGGACCGGCGCCAGACGGAAATGTTCCGCGACCTCGAACGGGGCCATTTCGTCGCGCTGGGCCCGGCGGTCTCGCGCGTGCCGCTGCCGATCCGGATCGGCCCGGTGGTGACCAGCAGCCGTTCGACCAGCCCCGTCCTCGTGCCCCTGCCCGAGCAGCCGCCGGAAGACGCCGCCGGGCTGATCTTCACGCCGGGCGCGGACGAGCCGCGTGTGTTCCGCCCGGCACCGCGCGCGCCGACGCCCTCGCCGACGGCGGACATCATGCTCGAACTTGCTCGCAGCCGCCCGGCGAGCCTGGGCGCCCCGCCGCCCGTCGAGGAACCGGACGACGGTCTCTCGGAAGAAGAGCGGCAGCAGGCCCATCAGGAAATCATGCGCGACATCTTGGGCGATCCGGACGCGGCCTATCGCACCCATGCGATCCTCTATCAGGATTTCCTGGTCCGCTGCCGTATCCGCAAGCTGACCGGGGCACCGCCGGAGCTGCCGGCCTTCCGCCGCCTGCTGGCCATGGTGCGGGCCGGGATCGACCCTGACGCGGGCGATGATTCGGCTTCCGCCCGCGCGATCGAGATGGCGGCACGCCTGACCGAGGACCTACAGGGCATCTTCCTGCTGGTCGCGCAAGCCGCCGTCGCGGGCCGGCCCTGTCCGGGCGATGCCGCCGTGGCGCGTGCCTATGGCACCCAGTCGCTGGGACGGGCGCGGCGCCTGCTTGCCTATCTCGAGGAATGTGGTCTCATCGTCATGCGCACGGATTTCCGGGGGCAGCGGGTCATTGCCGTGCCGGATCTCGGTGTCGAGACGGCGCCCGGCGATGCCGCGGCACCAGCCCCCGTCACCGCCTGAGCGTGGAGATTCCATGACAGGTCTCGCCCGTCACTTCGAGCGCATGGCGCTCAACAACGCCTGGTCCAACGAACGCCTGCTGCGTGCCTTCGAGGGCCTGTCGCAGGACGAATTCACGGCGCCGCGTGTCAGCTTCTTCCCCTCGCTGCGGGCGACGCTCAATCACATCCTGATCGTTGATCTCTATTATGTCGGCGGGCTGGAGACGGGGCGGGCGGATCCGTCCGTCGGCGCGGTGGAAACGCCGGCCCCGGACATCCCGGCCCTGCTCGCGGCCCAGCGCGCGGTGGATCGCCGCCTGCTCGACCTGTGCCGGGGGCTGGTGGACGCCGATCTTGCCTTTCCCGTGATCCTGGACCGGGGCGCGCGCGGGCTCCGCCACGAGACGCGCGAAACCGTGCTGCCCCATCTCTTCATCCACCAGATCCATCACCGGGGCCAGGTCCACGCCATGCTCTCGGGCACGGTGGTGGCGCCGCCCCAGCTCGACGAATTTTTCCTGGACGAGGATGCCGTGACGCGGGATCGTGATCTCGCGGCTTTCGGTCTTTCCTGACGAGGCGTCCCGAGTTCAGGGCGCCAGAAGGCGGGCGATGACGAGGCGTAGCGCTTCGACCACCGCTTCCCGGTCCATCTGCGGGTTGCGGATGGCGCGGATGGTCAGGCCTTCGTAGACGGCGGCGATCATTTCCACCCGGGCCATGAGACGGTCGGCGGCGTCCGGTTTGGTGCAGCCGCAGGTCTCGGCGATCATGCGGGCCAGCATCGTGCGCATGCCGAGATCGGTTTCCTGCACCATGGCGGCGATCTTCGGGTTGCGCGAGGCTTCCACCGTCACTTCGAGGAAGAGGCTGGCCCGGTCGGGGTCGCACATGTCCTCGAAACCGAAATCGGCCTGTTCCACCATGGCGTCGACGAAGGAGCCCTCATAGGCCTGCATCTGCTCCATATAGCCACGGAAACCCTCGATTCCGTCCTCGATGAAGGCGGCGATGATCGCTTCCTTGTTCTCGAAGTAATGATAGATATGGCCGACGCTCATGCCAGCCTCCTTGGCGAGCGAGGCCATGGAGGCGGCGTGGAAGCCATTCTTGCGAAAGCAGCGGATCGCGGCGTCGATGATCTGGCGGCGCCGGGATTCGTGGCGCTTGTCGGCCCCGCCACCATCGCAGTTGATCATGCCTGCCATCCTCTATGAAATGCGTCTTGACTTCATATTAGAATGAACGTTCATTCTAGGCAACGTCGCCGTAAGTGCGGCGCCATCTGGCAGGGGGGAGGCCGGTGGGCATATAACCGGGCGTGGTTGTTTCTCGCGTTCCGGTTGCCGTTCAATGCTCCGATAGGTGTCTCATGCCTCTGCCGTCGCGGAATTCTTTGTCGATCGCCTTTTCCGCCGTCCTTCTGGCCGGCGCGCTGGCGCTGACCGGCTGTGACCAGCAGCAGGCGGGCGCGGGCGGCATGCAGGGGGCGCCCGGGGCTGCTCCTGTCGGTTTCGTCACGGTCGAGGCGGCGCCGGTCATCATTTCCAGCGAATTGTCGGGCCGTACGAGCGCCTATCGCGTTGCCGAGATCCGGCCCCAGGTCACCGGCATCATCACCGAACGTCTGTTCGAGGAAGGGGCCGAGGTCGCGGCCGGCGCCCCCCTTTACCAGATCGATCCCGCGACCTATCAGGCCACGGTCGAAAGCGCGGAGGCGGCCGTCGCGCGCGCCGATGCCGGGGTGGAGATCGCCCGCCTGAACGAGAAGCGCTATCGCGAACTGGTGAAGACCAGCGCGGTCAGCCGCCAGAATTACGACGATGCCGTCGCCGCCCTGAAGCAGGCGCAGGCCGACGCCGCTTCCGCCCGCGCCGCCCTGACGGCGGCGCGCATCGATCTGGAGCGCGCGCGCATCGTGGCGCCCATCGCGGGTCGTATCGGCCGTTCCGCCGTGACCCAGGGCGCGCTGGTCACCGCCAATCAGGCGACCGCGCTCGCGACCATCCAGCAGCTCGATCCGATTTTCGTCGACGTCACCCAGTCGAGCGCCGATCTCCTGCGCCTGAAGGCGGAGATGGCCAGCGGCCGCCTGTCGGGCGTTGATGCCGAGAATTCGACCGTCACCCTGACCCTCGAGGATGGCTCGACCTACGGCGCCACGGGCAAGCTGAAGTTTTCCGAGGCGACGGTGAACGAGAGCACGGGCGCCGTCACCCTGCGGGCCGTCTTCCCCAATGCCGACCAGCGCCTGCTGCCCGGCATGTTCGTGCGCGCGACCGTCCAGCTCGGTGTCGATCCCAAGGGCATCCTGGTGCCGCAGCAGGGCGTGACCCGCAGCCCGACCGGCCAGGCCACCGCCATGGTGATCGGCGAGGGCGACGTGGTTGAACAGCGCGTGATCGTGGCGGACCGCGCCATGGGCGACAAATGGCTGGTGACCGACGGACTGAAGCCCGGCGATCGCCTGATCGTCGACGGCCTGCAGAAGATCCACCCGGGCGCCAAGGTGACGCCGGTGCCGGCAGGGGCCGCTCCCGCCGAAGGCGCCGCGCCGGCCGGCCCCGCGCAGTAAGGCAGGGGCATCATGGCCAGTTTCTTCATCGACCGCCCGATCTTTGCGTGGGTGATCGCCATCGTCATCATGCTGGCGGGCGGTCTCTCCATCATGGGCTTGCCGATCGCGCAATATCCGGCGATCGCGCCGACCACGATCACGGTGCAGTCCAATTATCCCGGCGCGTCGGCCAAGGCGCTCGAGGAATCGGTGACCCAGGTCATCGAGCAGCGGATGAAGGGCATCGACAATCTCCGCTATATTTCCTCGACCTCGTCGTCCTCGGGCGTTTCCGTCATTACCCTGACCTTCGAGGCCGGTACCAATTCCGACATCGCGCAGGTGCAGGTTCAGAACAAGCTGGCGCTCGCCATGCCCAGCCTGCCCCAGTCGGTGCAGCAGCAGGGCGTGACGGTCGCCAAATCCGCCCGCAACTTCCTGATGGTGATCGGCCTCGTCGCCGGTGACAGCGGTCTCAACCAGTCCGACCTCGCCGACTATATCGGCACAAGTCTGCTCGATCCCCTGAGCCGGGTCGAAGGCGTGGGCGACGTCCAGCTCTTCGGCACGCAATATGCGATGCGCATCTGGCTCGATCCGGCCAAGCTGAATGCCTTCGGTCTCACAACGGCCGATGTTCTGGCCGCGATCCGGGCCCAGAACGTCCAGGTTTCGGCCGGCCAGCTCGGCGGCACGCCGCCGATGCCGGGTCAGGAACTGAACGCGACCATCGTCTCCCAGAGCCTGATGAACACGCCCGAGCAGTTCAGGGCAATCCTGCTCAAGGGCGGGCAGGACGGTTCGAGCGTCCGCCTTGGCGATGTGGCGCGGGTCCAGGTAGGCGCCGAAAGCTACGAAGTCATCGCCCGCTACAACGGCGAGCCGGCGGCGGGCATCGGCCTGAAGCTGGCGTCGGACGCGAACGCGCTGGCGACGGCGGACGCGGTCCGGGCCAAGATGACCGAACTTTCGGCCTTCTTCCCGGCGGGTGTTCGCGCCGTCTACCCCTATGACACCACGCCCTTCGTTCAGATTTCGATCGAAGAGGTGGTGAAGACGCTGATCGAGGCGATCATCCTCGTCTTCATCGTCATGTATGTCTTCCTGCAGAATTTCCGGGCAACCCTGATCCCGACGATCGCCGTGCCCGTGGTGCTGCTCGGCACGTTCGCCGTGCTCTTCTCGCTCGGCTATTCGATCAACGTGCTCACCATGTTCGCCATGGTGCTGGCCATCGGCCTGCTGGTCGACGACGCCATCGTCGTCGTCGAGAACGTCGAGCGCGTCATGTCGGAAGAAGGGCTGCCCCCGCGCGAGGCGACGCGGAAATCCATGAAGCAGATCACCGGGGCATTGATCGGCATCGCCCTGGTGCTGTCCGCCGTCTTCGTGCCCATGGCGTTCTTCTCGGGCTCGGCCGGTGTCATCTATCGCCAGTTCTCCGTCACCATCGTCTCGGCCATGGTGCTGTCGGTCCTGGTTGCCCTGATCCTGACCCCGGCGCTCTGCGCGACCCTGCTGAAGCCGGTCGAGGTCGGCCACGGCCTGACGCGCAAGGGTCCCTTCGGCTGGTTCAACCGGGCGTTCGATGCCTCCAGCCGTGCCTATCAGCGCACGGTCGGACGGCTCCTGCGCAAGATCCCCCATGTCATGGTGGTCTTCATCGCGCTTGTCGTCGGCCTCGGCTTCCTGTTCGTGCGCCTGCCCACCTCCTTCCTGCCGGACGAGGACCAGGGCATCATGTTCATGCAGGCGCAATTGCCCGTCGGCTCCACCCAGGAGCGCACGATGGATGTTGTGAAGCAGGTCGAGCAGCAGTTCCTGGTCGGCCAGAAGGAAGCGGTGCGTTCCATCTTCACCGTCCAGGGCTTCAGCTTCGGCGGCAATGGCCAGAACGTCGCGATCGGCTTCATCGGCCTGCGCGACTGGGCGGAGCGCACGCGCCCGGATCTGGCGGTCGGGGCGGTCACGGGCAAGGCTTTCGGGGCTTTCGCGGGCATTCGCGACGCCATGGTCTTCGCCTTCGCGCCGCCCGCCGTTCTCGAACTCGGCAATGCCACGGG
>JAQVKV010000052.1 GCA_028694545.1 Zavarzinia sp.
GCATCGCCGCCCGGACGCACGATCGTGTCGCCACCGACCAGATGGTCGTATTGCTCGACGATCCAGCGCTTGGAGCAAAGATCCGGCGTGCCGAGCAGGGCGGTGAGCGTGGCGCCCAGATCATCCGTGCCCTTCACCGTGGCCGCGTCGATCACGGGGCGCTTCGGCGTCGGTTCCCACGGGCGGTCGTAGAGCGGGGACTGGTCGGTCAGGGGATCGACCGGAATGTCGCCGACCACTTCGCCCCTGTGCCTGAGCACGAGGTGGCGCGTGTCCGTGACCTTGCCGATCACGGCGAAGGCGAGGCCCCATTTCTCGAAGATGGCGCGCGCCTGATCCTCGTGCCCGGGCTTCAGGATCATCAGCATGCGTTCCTGGCTTTCCGAGAGCATCATCTCGTAGGCCGTCATGCCGGTCTCGCGCTGGGGCACGTCGTCCATGACCAGCTCGATGCCGACACCGCCCTTCGAGGCCATCTCGACCGAGGAGGAGGTGAGGCCGGCCGCGCCCATGTCCTGGATAGCGACGATGGCGTCGCCCGCCATTAGTTCCAGGCAGGCTTCGAGCAGCAGCTTCTCGACGAAGGGATCGCCGACCTGCACGGTCGGGCGTTTCTCTTCGGACTTCTCGTCGAATTCGGCCGACGCCATGGTGGCGCCGTGGATGCCGTCGCGCCCGGTCTTCGAGCCGACATAGACCACCGGATTGCCGATGCCGGCGGCGGCCGAATAGAAGATCTTGTCCTGCTGGGCGATCCCGACCGTCATGGCGTTGACGAGGATGTTGCCGTCATAGGCCGGATGGAAGGTGCATTCGCCGCCGACGTTCGGAATACCCATGCAATTACCGTAGCCGCCGATGCCGGCGACGACGCCCGAGACCAGATGCCGGGTCTTCGGATGTTCGGGCGAACCGAAGCGCAAGGGGTCCAGGATGGCGATCGGCCGCGCGCCCATGGTGAAGACGTCGCGCAGGATGCCGCCCACGCCCGTCGCCGCACCCTGATAGGGCTCGATGTAGGAGGGGTGGTTGTGGCTTTCCATCTTGAAGACGGCCGCCAGCCCGTCGCCGATGTCGACGACGCCGGCATTCTCGCCCGGACCGCAGATCACCTGCGGGCCGGTGGTGGGCAGCTTCTTCAGATGCAGGCGCGAGGACTTGTAGGAGCAATGCTCCGACCACATGACCGAGAAGATGCCGAGTTCGGTCAGGTTCGGTTCACGGCCCATGATGTCGAGGACGCGCTGGTACTCGTCGGGGGACAGGCCGTGTTCGGCGACGATTTCGGGCGTGATCTTGGTCATTACGCGAGCGCCTTGGCGAGACTGTCGAACAGGATGGCGCCGTCGGTGCCGCCGACCACGCTTTCCGTCATGTTCTCCGGGTGCGGCATCATGCCGAGCACGTTACGGCCCGCGTTGAAGACGCCGGCGATATTGCGCGACGCGCCGTTCGGCGAGGCCGCGGCGGTGACGTTGCCGTCCTCGTCGCAATAGCGGAAGGCGACCAGCCCCTCGCCCTCGAGACGGTTCAGCGTCTCGTCGTCGGCAAAGTAGTTGCCCTCGGCATGGGCGACCGGCACGCGGATCACCTGGCCGGAACTATAGCCGCCGGTGAAGGCAGTATTGGTCGCCTCGACCTTAAGGTGGACATCGCGGCAGACGAAGCGCAGTGAGGCGTTGCGCATCAGCACGCCGGGCACCAGCCCGGTTTCCGCCAGGATCTGGAAGCCGTTACAGATGCCGATGACATGGCCGCCCCGGGCCGCATGCTCCTTCACCGAGCGCATGATCGGCGAGAGCGAGGCCATGGCGCCGCAGCGCAGGTAATCGCCATAGGAAAAACCACCGGGCAGGACGACAAGGTCGGTCCCCGCCGGCAGTTCGGTGTCACCATGCCAGACGTAGGACGGCTTGGTGTAGGACGCCCGCTCGAGGGCGAGCGCCACATCCCGCTCGCGGTTCGAGCCGGGGAAGACGACGACGGCCGCCTTCATGTCACACCAGCTCGATGGCGTAGTTCTCGATCACGGTGTTGGCGAGCAGCTTCTCGCACATCGCCTTCACCTGTTCGCGCGCCTTGTCGGCATCCGTCTCGGCCAGTTCCAGCTCGAGGTACTTGCCCTGGCGGACATCTTCGACGCCGGCGAAGCCAAGGGCGCCGAGGGCGCCGGCGATCGCCTTGCCCTGGGGATCGAGAACGCCGTATTTCAGGGTGACGTGGACGCGCGCTTTCACGGGATCACCTATGTCGAGTGGTCTCTGTTGGATAGGCGTCATCCCGGCGAAGGCCGGGATCTCTCGACGGTCGGTCATCGAAGCCAGTCCCGGCGAGATCCCGGCTTTCGCCGGGATGACGCGGTTGTTGGATGCTTACTGCATCACCTCGGGGCCCTTCATGTCACGGGGGCCGCCTTCCGGCAGGATCCCGAGACGGCGGGCGACTTCCTGATAGGCTTCGGCGGTGCCGCCGAGGTCGCGACGGAAGCGGTCCTTGTCCAGCTTCTCGTTGGTGCGGCTGTCCCACAGGCGGCAATTGTCCGGGCTGATCTCGTCGGCCAGCACGATGCGCATCTCGTCGTTCTGCCACAGGCGGCCGAATTCCATCTTGAAGTCGACGAGGCGGATGCCGACGCCGAGGAAGAGGCCGACGAGGAAATCATTGATGCGCAGCGCCAGCGCCAGAATGTCGTCGATGTCCTGGGGGGTGGCCCAGCCGAAGGCGGTGATGTGCTCTTCGGTCACCATCGGGTCGTTCAGTTCGTCGGCCTTGTAGAAGAATTCGACGATCGAACGGGGCAGCTGGGTGCCTTCCGGAATGCCGAGGCGGGTCGAGAGCGAGCCGGCGGCGACATTGCGCACCACGACTTCGAGCGGAATGATCTCGACTTCCTTGATCAGCTGCTCGCGCATGTTCAGCCGGCGGATGAAGTGCGTGGGCACCCCGATCTCGTTCAGCTGGGTCATGATGTATTCGGAGATGCGGTTGTTGATCACACCCTTGCCGGTGACCGTGCCCTTCTTCTGATTGTTGAAGGCGGTCGCATCGTCCTTGAAATACTGGACGAGGGTGCCGGGCTCGGGCCCTTCGTAGAGGATCTTGGCCTTGCCCTCGTAGATCTGCTTGCGGCGGCTCATGTGTGTTATAGTCCTTTGGCGGCCTGCGGCCAGCCACTGGCGGCACGTGGCCTGCCAGTCGAGAAAACGAAGCCGGCGCGGTCAAGCCCAGGGGGCTCCGCGCGAAGCGGGACCATACAGGACGTCGCGAACAGAAACAATGCGGCGATCATCGCGTTTTCCGCAAGACATGGACACTTGCCAAGCAGAGGTCCGATCCCCTTATATCCGCGCAGCGGATGTGTTCAGCCGAAGGGTGTGCCATGGCCAATTTTTCCGAGCGCGAGCAGGGTTTCGAAGCCAAGTTCGCCCATGACGAAGAGAAGCGTTTTCGTGCCGTCGCGCGCCGGAACAAGCTTCTCGGCCTCTGGGCGGCGGAAAAGCTGGGTCTTTCCGGCGAGGCCGCCGATGCCTATGCCAAGGAAGTGATCGTCGCCGACTTCGTCGAGGCGGGGGACGAGGATGTGGTCCGCAAGGTTCTGGGGGACTTCCAGGCCAAGGGTCTGGACCTCAGCGACCGTCACATCCGCATGGAAATCGATTCGCTGAACAACAAGGTCCTCGCCGAAATCGAGTGAGTGCCTTGGGCCGGATCAACATCGTCGAGGAAGATCCCGATCAGCCGGACGTGGTGCCGCTGATTCGGGCCCTCGACGTCTTCCACAGCGAACTCTATCCGGCCGAGAGCAACCATTTCATCGATATCGCGGCGCTGAAGGACCCGTCGGTCACCTTCGTCGTCGCCCGGATCGAGGGGGTAGCTGTCGGCTGTGGCGCGCTGGTGCGCCAGCCGGACGGCAGTGGCGAGATCAAGCGCATGTATATCGCGCCGGCGACACGGGGCCAGGGCCTTGGCCGGCATATCCTGCAGATCTTGCTGAACATCGCCGACGATCAGGGGTTGACCCCGGTCTTCCTCGAGACCGGCATTCACAATCTCGAGGCGCTCAGCCTCTACCGCTCGCTAGGCTTTCACGAGCGCGGCCCCTTCGGTGCTTACGCCGAGGATCCCAACAGCATCTTCATGGAGCGCAAGGTCCCGTTGCGCTGACGGGCTCCCCCATCCGGACGATGACGTTTTCCCGGCTTGTCGCATGGTGGACGGCGATCATCTTGCGATGACGAGGGATCATGACGCTGGCTCCCCTGATCGACGCCGCGCCGGCGATCCGCGTGCATGCCTTCGGTGCCATGCCTGCCCTTGGGGTCGGAACGGGTGTGCTGCTCGGGCCGAAAGGCACCGTGCCGCACCGGATCATGGGGTGGCCGGCGGGTGATGACGCCCCGCCGGCGAAAGGCTGACCTCAGAAGTCGCGCCCGGCTTCGTCGGCGAAGACCACG
The DNA here is from genome assembly GCA_028694545.1 of Zavarzinia sp. Classification (GTDB taxonomy): domain Bacteria; phylum Pseudomonadota; class Alphaproteobacteria; order Zavarziniales; family Zavarziniaceae; genus Zavarzinia. The sequence goes on from JAQVKV010000052.1 coordinate 4,458, forward strand.
ACGCCGGTAACACCGCCCGAACCACCGCTGTAGGCGGCCTGGACGAGACGGAGTTCCCGCTTGGCCGGCTGCGGCGCGGGGCGGGTTGCGGGCGTCGGGGCCAGGGCCGCCTGCATGGTGGTGGTCTGGACGGGTTCGGTGGCGGCCTGGACGGGTTCGGTGGCGGCCTGAGGGGCGGCGAGGGGGCTCATGATGGGCTCGAAAGGTTGCCTGACGACAGCGTCACAACATCAATGCGCCGAATTCGAGTTCGGATCCGTGATCGTCATCACAGAGTCACGATTGTTGCCGATCGGCAACAGTGCATGCGTGACCCGCAAGGGGCCCCGCCGCGCGCGGGGCTTTTCCGAGTGAATCGCTTGGTTATTCTGATCGCACCATGACGTCCGCTTCCCCCCGTACCGAATCCGCCGGTCTTGGCCTGTTCGTGGCCATGGCTATCGGCTGCGGCATCGCCGTCGCCAACCTCTACTACAACCAGCCGCTGCTGGGCCTTCTGGCCGCCGACTTCGCGGTCTCGCCGGCGACTATCGGCATGATCCCGATGGCAACCCAGATCGGCTACGCGCTCGGTCTGTTCCTGCTGGTGCCGCTTGGCGACATCGTCGACCGGCGTCGGCTGATCCTGTTGCAGTCGGGCGCTCTTGTCGTTGCCCTTGGCGCCATGGCCTTCGCGCCGGTCTTCGCGGTGGCGCTGGCCGCCAGCATCGCCGTCGGCGTCGCCTCGACCATCGCCCAGCAGATCATTCCCTTCGCCGCCGCCATGGCGAACGACGGCAACCGGGGGCAGGTGGTCGGCATTGTCATGAGCGGGCTCCTCGGTGGCATCCTGCTGGCGCGGACCGTGTCGGGTATCGTCGGCGAGCATTTCGGCTGGCGTGCCGCCTATGGCCTCGGGGTCGCGCTGACGCTGGGTCTTGCCTTTCTGATGGCAGCCGTGCTGCCCCGGGGCGGTGGCGTGCCGGCACGGGGCGGGTATCTTCGGCTGATCGCGTCACTGGCCGATGTCGCGCGGCGCCATCCCCTGCTGATCAAGTCGTCCCTCGTGCAGGCGACCCAGTTCTGGGGTTTCTCCGTCTTCTGGTCGACGCTGGCCCTGCATCTGGAGGGGCCCGATTACGGCCTGGGCGCCGATGTCGCCGGTTCCTTCGGCGTGCTGGCGCTTGTCGGCGTGCTGGCGGCGCCGGTTTCCGGGCGGCTGGCGGACCGGCGTGGTCCCGATCTGGTGATCATGGCCGGTCTCGGGGCCGCCGCCGTCGGCTTTCTCGCCTTTGCCTTCTGGCCCGGGATTCCGGGGCTGATCTTCGGGGTCGTGGTTTTCGATTTCGGCGTGCAGCTCTCGATGGTTGCCCATCAGGCGCGGATCTTCGCCCTGGAGCCCGCCGCGCGCAGCCGCATCAACACGGTATTCATGACCACGCTGTTCGCGGTGGGCGCCATCGCCTCGGCCGTGGCCAGCGCGGTCTTCGCCGCCGGGGGCTGGTTCGCCGTGACCATGCTTGGTCTCGGGGCGACGGTGGTGGGCTGCCTGATCCACTGGTTCTGGCGGCCCTCGGTCTGACGCGGAATGATTGTGGCACCGGTATGCGTGCCCGGCGCTCTTGCCGCTTGTCCGCCGTCCGTGCCGGCTCTACGCCTGAAAGCGGGCCGGGGGTTCCATCATTCGATGTTTGGAAGTCAAAGGAGCCGTCATGTCCAGCCACCCAGCGGCGAAAGCCGGGGAATTCTCGCTGACCAGTGTTCCCGCCTTCTGGCCGATGGCCATGGGCGCCGCCCTGGTCAAGACGGGCGCGGAACTCTATGCCCGCAATCTCAGGTTCGTCGATGAGGAGATCAAGCTTCACGACGGCCTGAAGCCGAAACTGGCGACGCCGAACAAGCTCCGCCTCGATCTCCGGACCATGGCCCTGCGCGACTATGGCGATCCGGGCACCGGCGCGATTCCGACCCTGGTCGATGCACCGCACGCCGGCCACACGGCCATGATCGCCGACTATCACAAGGGCCAGAGTCTGGTCGAAACCCTGCTGGAGAGCGGCAATCCCCATGTGGTGCTGACCGACTGGAAGAGTGCCACCCCCGACATGAAGGACCTGGAGATCGACAATTACCTCGCCGATGTCGTCGTCGCGATCGACGATCTGGGGGGGCGGGTGAACATGGTCGGTCTCTGCCAGGGGGGCTGGGTCTCGGCGATGATTGCCGCGCGCTTTCCGGAAAAGATCAATTCCCTGGTCCTCGCCGGCTCGCCCATCGACACGGATGCGGGCAATGGCCCGATCAAGCGCATGGCGCATACCCTGCCGACCTCCTTCTACGAGGAGCTGGTCGAGATGGGCGGTGGCCTGATGCTGGGCAAATACATGCTTCAGGGCTGGAAGGACATGCATCCCGAGGCCCATTACTTCAAGGAACATGTCGATCTCTTCGAGCACATCGACGATCCCGTCTATGTCGCGAAGGAGGAGGTGTTCGAGAGCTGGTACGAGAATCCGATCGATCTTCCAGGGCGCTGGTACCTGCAGGCGATCACGCGCCTCTTCAAGGAGAACCGTCTGGCGAAGGGCGAGTTCGTGGCGCTGGGCCGGAAGCTCGACCTCGGCGACATCAAATGCCCGACCTACCTCCTCGGCGGAGAGGCGGACGACATCACGACACCGGAACAGGTCCTCGACGCCGAGAAATATATCGGCACGCCCAAGGATCAGATCGTGAAGAAGGTGGTGCCCGGCGGCCATATCGGCCTCTTCATGGGCGCGCGCACCCTGAAGGATCACTGGCCCGAAATCGGGCGCTGGATCGCCACGCGCTAGAGCCCGTATCGTCCCGGCCGGGGGGGCGCCCCGGCCAGGACGGCGCGGTCAGTTCGGGAGCAGGACGCGGTCGATCACGTGGATGACGCCGTTGCTCTGGTCGACATCGGCGATCGTGACATGGGCGGTGCCGCCCTTCTCGTCGGTCAGCATGACCTTGTCGCCGGCCAGCGTCGCGGTCAGCGAGCCACCTTCGACCGTGGTCAGCACGGCCTTCCCGCCGTCCGCCTTGATCTTCGCCACGATCTCCTCGGCCGAATGCTTGCCGGCGACGACGTGATAGGTCAGGACCTGGGTCAGCGCCGCCTTGTTCTCGGGCTTCAGCAGGGTCTCGACCGTGCCCTCGGGCAGGGCGGCGAAGGCGGCATTGGTCGGCGCGAAGACGGTGAAGGGACCGGCGCCCGACAGGGTATCGACCAGGCTGGCCGCCTGGACCGCCGCCACCAGCGTGGTGTGATCCTTGGAGTTCACGGCATTCTCGATGATGTTCTTGTTCGGATACATCGGCGCGCCACCGACCTCGATCGGATGGACGGCGAAGGCCGGCCCGGCCGTAACAATGGCCATCGTGGCAAGACCAAAGGCTGCGCAAAGCGCGGTCATGCGGATTCTGTTCATAAGTTCCTCCTCGTTATAAATCGGTATTTCGCCATTTTTCATGGGCGTTACCGTGGAAGTGCCGAAGTATCCGACAGCTATTGTTACGAGAGGGGAGTACGGCCGGATTTCGCCGAAGAAATGATTTTGGCGCATGATCCCGCCTGTCGGGACTGGGCGATCATTGCCGGATGGTTGAGCTTTGGTGCCCGCTCGCGCTAAATGGCGGCCGGCCCCGCGCACAGGACGGGGCATGAGGGGAGAGAGACGTGAAACTCTATCATTGCGCCGGCGCGCGTTCCTTCCGGCCGCTCTGGGCACTCGAGGAAATGGGTCTCGAGTATGATTTTGAATTGATGCCGTTCCCGCCGCGTTTCGCGCGCGAAGGCTATCTCGACATCAACCCGCTCGGTACCGTGCCCGCGTTTACGGACGGCGACCTGCTGATGACGGAATCCAGCGCCATCTGCCATTACCTTGGCACGAAGCACGGCCCGACCGATCTCGTTGTCGGGGTGAATGAGCCGGAATACGGCCGCTACCTCAATTTCCTGCATATGTCGGACGCGACCCTGACTTTCCCGCAGACGATCGTGCTGCGTTACACCATGCTTGAACCCGGGGAGCGGCGCCTGCCGCAGGCGGCGGCCGATTATGCGCAATGGTTCGCCTCGCGCCTGCGTGGCGCCATGAAGCTGGTGGGGCCGGAATATGCCTGTGCCGGGCGCTTTACCATGGCCGACATCGCCATCGGTTACGCGATCAAGCTCGCCGGCCTGATCGGCCTGCAGGACGCGGTGCCCGAGAATGCCGCTGCCTATTTCGCCCGTATATCGGACCGTGACGCCTATCGCCGTGCCATGGCGCGGGAAGAGGGGCGCTCGATCGGTTCCTGATCGCGGCGTTTTTGTCTTCAGGACAGGGGGCGGATGAAATCGGCTGGCCGCTTTTCGAGGAAGGCGGCCATGCCCTCGGCCCGTTCCGGCATGTCCAGGGTCTGGTGAAAGGCGGCACGTTCCCGCGCCAGGCCCTGTGAGAGCGGCATTTCCGTCGTGGCCCGGGTCGTCGCCTTCATGAGGG
>JAQVKV010000053.1 GCA_028694545.1 Zavarzinia sp.
CGAAATCACCATCGCGCCGGGCGAGAGCGTCGCGCTGGCGCCCGGCGGCCTGCACGCGATGCTGATGCGGTTGCAGGAGCCGATGATCGAAGGCGAGTCGTTCCCCCTGACGCTCACCTTCTCTGACGGAGGCAAGGTGATGGTCGAGGTGCCGATCCTGGGGCTGGGCGCGCGCGGGCCGGAGGGCTGATGCGGCGTCGCGCGCTTATGGGCTACGGTGCAGCGGGGCTGGGCGCGCTCGGCCTGACGCTCTTCGCCGGCTGGTGGCAGGTGGATGGCCCCGGCGCGCCCGAACCTGTCGGGCAGCGTCCCCTGGCGCTGCCGTCGATGGATTTCCGTCTGACCGACCACGAAGGACAACCGGTCGGGCCGGAGACACTGATCGGGAGAGCCTCCATGGTGTTCTTCGGTTTCACTTACTGCCCTGACGTCTGTCCCACTACGCTGTCCGACATCACAGGCTGGCTCGACGCAATGGGCGAGGACGCGGAGCGGCTGAACGTGGTCTTCATCACGGTCGATCCGGAGCGCGATACGGTGAAGGCTATGGCGGAGTATGTCGGCTATTTCCACCCCGCGATCCGCGGCTGGACTGGGCCGGAGGCACAGATCGCCCGCGCGGCGGAAGGCTTCCGCGTCTCCTATGAACGGGTGCCGACCCAGGGCGGCGATTACACGATGAACCACACGGCCAGCGTGTTCCTGTTCGACATGAACGGGCGCTTCGTCAACACGATTGACTATCACGAATCCAGGGAGGTCGCGGTGCCGAAGATCCGGCGCGCAATGAATGAAGAGGCTCGGGGGGCTTCATGAAGCTGAGGTGTCGGCTCGCAAGTATGGGGTTGATGGGGTGCCTTGCGGTGACAGTCGTCGCGGCATCCGGTTCGCTTGCTCAGGATTCTGCCTCACCCGGTCTTGCCGAAACCGCACTTTGGACCCCAGACCTCGTTGCCCAGCCCGTGCAAGTCGATGCACGCGGACTACGCCTGTCTAAGCAGCGCCTAAGCCCGGCTCCGCTCGTGGCGGCTCAGGAGCTCGCCGTTGCCGTAACGTCCAGTGCGCCCCCGCCGTCGGCCGAACGACACGTTACCACATGGTCGCGCGATATCGCTTCCGGTGAGACGCTTGACACGGTTCTCGCCGACGCCGGGCTCGCTGCTTCCGACCGCGCAGAAGTGGCGCTGGCGCTCGGGGCGGAATACGACCTGCGGCGGTTACAGCCCGGCCATGCCGTCACCGTGGTGACCACATCGGACGGCGCGCCTCGCCGTGTGCTGCTGGAAGTGGATGACGGCGTGGTCATCGAAGCGGTATTCGGTGAAAGGCTGACAACCCGCGTCCTCACACCCGAGCCCGAAATCGTGCCTCGTGTCGGCGAGGCGGTCATCGAGACCTCGCTCTTCGCCGCACTCGACCGCGCAGATATACCGGCACGCTTCGCGGTTGATCTGGCGCAGATGCTGGGTGGCAATATCGACTTCCAGCGCGACCTGAGTGGGGGCGAGACGCTGCGCTTGCAGTGGCGCGAAGCCCGCGTGGACGACGAAATTGTGGGCCAGCCCGAGATCACCTTTGCGGCGCTCGATCTCGGCGACGTGCTCTATGAAGTCATCTGGCCCGAGGACGGGTCGGGCCGCGCAACGATTTATCGTGACGGAGAAGTAATGCGCGTCTTCGCCCAACCGGTCGAGGGCGCGCAACTGAGCTCGGTCTTCGGGCGTCGTCGGCACCCGGTCTACGGTGATGTCCGCTTGCATACCGGCGTCGATTTCGCGGCGCCGCGCGGCACTCCGGTCCATGCAACGGCACCGGGCCGCATTGCTCATGTGGGCTGGATTAGCGGCTACGGCCGCACGGTGGAAATCGCCCACGGTTCGAACGCGGTGACGCGCTACGCGCATCTGAGCGCGGTGCCGGAGGGCCTCGCCGCAGGCCAGCGGGTCGCGGCCGGCGACCTGATCGGGAATGTCGGCGCGACCGGCACGGCCACCGGGCCAAACCTCCACTACGAGGTCCTCGTGGATGGCCGCCCAACCGATCCCCTCTCCGACGACCGGCTCGCCGCGGCAGCACAGACCGCAGCGCAGGATGAAGATGCGGAACGCCGCCTGCAAGATGCCCGCGCCCGCCTCCAGGACCTGTTGGCCGCCGGGCCGGCAAATCCACCGAACGAACGGATCTGATGGATGCAACCCTTCGCAGCGCTACTGGCCGCCACCCTCGTCCTCGCGCCCGCAGCTCAGGCCCTGGCGGAGGCACCCCCGATCCATGTCCGCAAGACCAATGGCTGCGGCTGCTGTCTTGCCTGGATGGAGCATCTCAAGGAGAACGGCTTCGCGCCCACGGGCGAGAACATGTTCGCCGGGCTGCTCGTCCGTTACAAGCTCGACAACGGCGTGCCGCAGCGCATGGTCTCCTGCCATACAGCGGAGATCGAGGGCTACATCGTCGAAGGCCATGTGCCCGCCGCCGACATCCGCCGCCTGCTGGAGGAGCGCCCCGACGCAGTCGGCCTCACCGTTCCCGACATGCCACTCGGATCTCCGGGCATGGATCAGGATCGCAGGACCGAAGCCTATGATGTGTTCCTGATCCGGAACGACGGCACGACCGAGATCTTCGCGAGCTATCCCGGAAAGTGACGACCTTGAGGCCTTTCAGACGAACCACAGGCGTTGGACTTTTTGCAGCGATTGTCGCCCTGGCGGTCGACCAGCTCAGCAAGGCACTTGTCGTGCTCTCGGCAGATAGGCTGTCAGCCAGCGTGCCAGTCTTCCCCGGTTTCAACCTCGTCTTTCTGCGCAACGACGGTGTGAGCTTCGGCATGTTCGGCGGGTCGGCGCCATGGCTGCTGGTTGCGCTCGCGCTGTCGATCTGCTGCTGGCTCATGGCCGTGATGCTGCGCACCCGGAACCAGATCGAAGCGGCGGGCTGCGGGCTGGTCATAGGCGGTGCGCTCGGCAACGTCGTCGACCGGCTGCGTCACGGCGCGGTCACGGACTTTCTCGACTTTTACGTGGGGGCTTGGCACTGGCCCGCCTTCAACCTCGCGGATACCATCATCTTCTGCGGGGTCGCGGCGCTTCTCTTCGCGGGTCCGCTCGAAGCGCGTCGCGGGCACGGCCGGACCTGAGCCTCGGTGTCGGCCGGCGACCTCTCCGGACCGAAGCCGGCCGGTCTTGCCGCAAGGCTCGCCCTTGCGTTTGGGGCCGGGGCGGCGTCCGTCCTGACCCTGCCGCCGTTTTCCCTGCTCGCCCTGGTTCCGATCGCCTGGTCGACCCTATTCGCCTGTCTCGCGGGCCTTCGGCCGCGCAGGGCCGTCCTGGTGGGATTTGCTTTTGGCCTTGGCAATTTCGGTCTGGGTCTCTCATGGATCGCCGAGAGCTTTTATGTGGATGCGGAGCGCTTCGGCGCGCTGGCGCTTCCGGCTGTCGCCGGGCTCTCGACCGGCCTTGCGGTGTTTCCCGCACTCGCCGCCGCCGTGTTCGCGCGCCTGTCACGGCATGTCGGCCCCGGCCTTCCTGCCGCGCTGCTGCTGACCACAGCCTGGACCGGCGCGGAATGGCTGCGCGGCCATTTGCTGACGGGATTTCCCTGGAACCTGCCAGGCTACGCAGTCGCGGACTTCGACGCATTGCGTCAGCCGGCGGCCTGGCTGGGAAGCTATGGGCTGAGCTTTCTTGTCATCCTGACGGGCGCGCTGCCCGGTGCCGCATGGCGGGCCACCGGGCGCGCCCGCCGCGGCGCGTTCGTCGCCGCCTTCGTTCTGCCGCTGGCACTCTGGGCGGCAGGCACGGCGCGGCTGACCGGACCCACGCCGTTGTCCACGGGCGTTTCCCTGCGCATCGTGCAGGGAAACATCCCACAATCCGAGAAATGGGCGCCCGGTAGCCGCGAGCAGATGCTTGAGACCTATCTTCGACTGTCGACGCGGCCCGGCCGTTTCGACGTGCTTCTCTGGCCCGAGACCGCCTTTCCGGGGTTTCTGGACGAAGACACCGCAGCGCGGGCGCGCATCGCCGATAGCCTGCCTGAGGACACCGTGTTGTTGACCGGCGCGCCAGACCGCGTCGAGAATGAGGGCGGGACGCGGTACTTCAATGCGATCCAGGCCTATGATCGGCGCGGCGAAGTCCTGACCGACTATTCCAAGCACCATCTCGTCCCTTTCGGCGAATACGTGCCTTTACGTGATTGGTTGCCGCTGCCCCGCATGGTCGAGAGTCTTGGTGACTTCTCTCCGGGACCCGGACCGCGCACGATGGCATTGGCCGGAATACCGCCGGTCGCCCCGGCCATCTGCTACGAGATCATCTTTCCTGACCATGTGATCGACGGGCTGCACCGGCCCGACTGGATCTTCAACGCCACCAATGACGCCTGGTTCGGCACCACCTTTGGTCCCGAACAACATCTCACTGCGGCGCGGATGCGCGCGGTGGAGGAAGGACTGCCAGTGATCCGCGCGGCAAATACCGGTATCTCCGCGGTTATCAACGCGCACGGGGAGGTCATTCGGCGGCTCGATCTCGACCGCGCCGGCATCATCGACGCCGAACTGCCACCCGCATTGCCCCAAACGCTCTACGCTCGGGTCGGCGATCTGGTGCTGCCGCTGCTGGTCCTCTCGGTATGGCTGGGCGTCGTGGTCGGCGCGCGTGTTCGTGCCTTCGGCGCCCACGCCTGAGCGATCCCATCGCGCGAATCAATGGCCGTGGGCAAGCGCTCCTGCGGCCATGCGGTCGCCAATGCCTTCGCCCCCTACGGGAGGCGGGGCATCCGGGTCGGCTGCGTTCAGCAGGCGCAGGGCGTTGGCCACGACGAGCAGCGACACGCCGACATCGGCCGCAATCGCGCCCCACATCGAGGCCATGCCGAACGCGGTCAGCCCGACGAACAGCGCCTTCGTCGCGAGCGAGATGCCGATGTTCTGGCGGATGATCGCCATGGTGCGGCGCGAATGGCCGATGAGCCAGGGCACCTTGCCGATGTCGTCGGTCATCAGCGCGATATCGGCCGTCTCGATCGCGGCATCCGAGCCGATCGCGCCCATGGCGATGCCGTAGTGCGCCCGCGCCATGGCTGGGGCGTCGTTCACCCCGTCGCCGATCATCGCCACCATGTCGTGGGTTGCCACCAGTTCCTCGATGGCCCTCACCTTGTCCTCGGGCAGAAGCTCGGCCCGGACTTCGTCGATGCCGACCTCGGCGGCCACCGCCCGCGCGGTGCGCTCGTTGTCGCCGGTCAGCATCACGATGGTCTTCACGCCCTGCGCGTGGAGTCGCGCGACGATGCCCCTGGCATCGGGGCGGATGCGATCGCGCAGTTCCAGAACACCGGTCACGCCGGTCTCGTCGCCGACCGCGACAAGGGTGCTTCCCGCCCCTTCGATCTTGTCGCGCAGAGCCGACGGGATGGCGTCGCCAAAGCCCTTCTCCTTCGCGAAGCGGTCGGAGCCGAGCCAGACCGCGCGTCCGCCCGCGCGCCCTTCAAGGCCGCGACCCGGCACCGTGCGCGTGTCGTCGGCGGCCGACACGGACACGCCGTCGGCCGCCGCCCGCGCGAGGATCGCGCGCGCCAGCGGGTGCGAGGAGCGCGCCTCCAGCCCCGCCGCCAGCGCGATCAGATCGGCCTCGGAGGCGCGGCCCAGCGGATGGACCGCCGCGACCTCGGGTTCGCCTTCCGTGATTGTTCCGGTCTTGTCCAAGGCCAGCGCGGTGGTCCGGCCCGGCGCCTCGACATAGGCGCCGCCCTTGATCAGCACGCCCGCCCGCGCCGACGCGGCGAGCGCCGCGACGATGGAGACAGGTGTCGAGATCACCAGCGCGCAGGGGCAGGCGATGACCAGAAGCACCAGCGCGTTGTAGAACCAGTAGCCCCAGGCGCCGCCCGTCACCAGCGGCGGCAGCACCGCGATGGCGATCGCCAGAACCATCACGATCGGCGTATAGACGCGGGCGAACTTCGCCACCCATTGTTCCACCGGCGCGCGGCGCGCATGGGCGTCGCCGACCATGCGCGTGATCTTGGCCAGCACCGTGTCGGCGACCACCCTGGTGGCGCGCACCGTCAGCGTTCCCTCGCCGTTGATGGTGCCGGCATAGACATCGTCGCCGGTCTCCTTGGGCACCGGGGCACTCTCGCCCGTGATGGGGGCTTGGTTGACGGCCCCCAAGCCCTCCGTGACCTGGCCGTCGAGCGGGATGCGGTCGCCGCCCCGCACGATGAAGCGGTCGCCGATGGCGACCTGCGCGGCCGGAACGGTCTCCTCGCTGCCGTCCTCGCGGATCACCCGCGCCGTGGGCGGGGCCAGATCCAGCAGCGCCGAGACCGCGTTGCGCGCGCGCCCGACCGACCAGCTTTCGAGGTAGAGCGAGAGCGAGAAGAAGAAGGCCACCGTCGCGGCCTCGAAATATTCGCCCAGTCCGACGGCCCCGGCCACGGCGACCACCATCAGGAGGTTCATGTCAGGGCTGACCCTGCGCGCCGAGGACCACGCCTTGGGCGCGACCAGCCAGAGCCCGAACAGGATCGCGATCGCGAAGAGCCCGGCCTCGGCCAGCGGCATCGGCGCCTCGCCATGGCCCGCGAACAGCCCGAGCGCGCCGCCTAGGCCGCTCTCGACGATGTGCCACAGGAACCCCGCGGCCCAGAACCCGCCGCTGGCCGACGTGAACATCTTCTGGCGCCCCAGATGCGCGGCCTGATCCGCGGCAGCGTTGTCCACGTCCCAGGGCCGCGCACTCATGCCCGTGCCCGCGACCAGCTTTATGATCCTGTCATCCGTCACGGATGCCGCACCGTCGAGGACGGTCATGCGTCCGTTGATCACGTCGAAGGCCAGATGCTCGGCCCCGCCGACCGCCGGCCCGACGACCTTGTTCAGGATCGACACCTCCTCGACGCAATCGAGCCCCGAGACCTGGAAGCTGCGCCCATTGACCGGGCCGGACGCGGCCGGAGCGACATCCGCACAGGTAGTAGTCCTGCCGCAGCAGGCGCTATCCTTGCTCTCCGATGCCGACGGATGCGCTTGGTCGTGATCGTGATTGTGGGCGGTTTTGGACGAGATGATCGGGCCTCGGATTATTCAGTGCCCGTCACGGATACTCCCTACAGCAACTAGAGCTTCAAGAAGAATCTTGCGACCCATTCCGAGCGAGATGGACCGCTTGCGCCGAACGACATTATCTCCAAGCAGACCACTTCCATCGAGCGCGGGGCGGTCAAACGCACGTATTAAGATTTTGATCAGAGGCAGGCTTTCGCCTGATCCCGCATGACGCTGTAGTCGGCGAGCATCTCGGCGATGGCGGACCCGCCCGGTAGCAAATCGAGTTCCTCGGCCGCGCGCGCCTGGAACTCGCGGCTGTATTCGACCACCGGCGGGCAGACGGTGGCGATGCGGCGTTCAGAAACGCCCGTCGCGCAGGCGGTCAGCAAGCTCGTCGCGATCGCGAGGGCGGCGAGCCGCGGCTTCCAGCATCTGGCGTTGGACGCCATGAGTCTTCTCCATGGTTTCGAGGCGTTCCGCCAAACGCCCGGCGCGCTCGCCGGCGCGGCGGATCGACAGCAGGAACAGGAGGACGGTGAGGGCGAGCGCGCCGTATCGCAGCGCGACACGGGCCCACGGGGTGGCGGCGATCCCGGTGAGCAGAGCGGCGATCATCGCTGCCCCCGCTTCCAGTCATCGATGCGGGCGTAGATCGCGACTGCGATGCCGGCGAGGGCCACGGCGATGAACACCCCGCGCAGCGTGTCGAGATAGGGCACGAGCGGCAGGACAGCGGACTGCGTCTCGGTCAGAACGTTCTGCGCCACCTCGATTCCGGCCGCGCCCACAGTCGCAACACCGGCCGCACCGCTGCCCTTCAAAGTGCGACTCTCAGCCAGCACCTCGCGCGCGGGCGGGGTCTCCATGGCGAAGGCCGCCTCGCGGACTGGGAACCGCTCACCCCACTGCCGAGCGGGCCCAAGGTCGATATGCATGAAGCCCGATCGCGGATAGCAGCCGAAGCCCTTGAAGCCAACCGCGCGGGCCGCTGCCTCGAAGGCTACGGGATCGTGGTTCGTCATGGCGATGTCGAAGGCCGTGCCATCGAGATGCTTCGAGCGCGCCGCTCCGCCGACGGCGCGGTTGTGCGCCGGGCTGCGGTAGGCCGAGCGAACGATCAGCGGCTTGCCAAGCCGGTCGCGGAGCGCCTGGAGCTTGTCCAGCGCCTCCTCATTGAGGCGCAGCGATCCGCTGCCGCGACAGGCGATCTCGGCGGGCGAGAAATTCTTCCAGCGCCAGGCGCCCTCGGGCACGTCGCGCCAGTGTTTGAAGGTGGTGGTCGTCATGGGTGGTCTCCGGACACAAAAAAACCCGCCGAACGGCGGGCTGGTGGGTTGGGGATCGGCAGCGCCGGTCAGGGGCCGTTACCGAACAGCTTCAGCTTGATGGCGATGCCAGCCATCAGGGCGAGCAGGATGCCGGTGGTGACGATGCGCACGGCGGTCTGCACTGCTGTCCGCTTTGCCAGCCGAAACCCAGCCAGTAGCGATCGCAGATCGCGGATGTCCTCGGCCGCCTCCGTCCCGTCGAGCCCAACCTCATGCAGGGCACGGCGGGCGCCGGCTTCGGCGGCGCGTTCGAGCAGCGCCTCGAACTCGGTCTCGGACATGCGGAACTGCTCGTTCGCTTGCGGCGGCGTCATAGCGGTTCTCCCGGAGAGTCTGGTTTTGGCTCGCGGCTTTGCCGGTGGCCGCTCAGGTCGCCACGCCGGCCTCGCACAGCATGGTGATGAAGCGGCGGCGGCGCTCCATGTCGGCGGCGGTGCGGATGTTGTAGATCAGGCCGGAACGGGCATCGATCAGGCG